>JAZGCT010000076.1:0-7022 GCA_036477085.1 Thermoplasmata archaeon
ATCTGACCAATCACGTGTACGAGGGGAACATCCTGATCGTGGACTACGATTCCGTCGCCAGCGACGAGCTGGCTCTCAAGAGGATCACAAACGAGCTCAAGTCGGTCGCACAGGACGTTGGAGGGGACGTGGCCGGCATCGGAAAGAACCTTTTGATGTGCACGCCCGGTGGAGTCAAGATCGACCGGAACAAGATCAAGGGAACCTACTGAGCTCGAACCTCAGAGATGAAGAACTCTCCGTTCTCGAAATCCAAATGGAAATAGTCCATCGAATGTTTTGTGTGGCGCATCTTGCCGCAGTGGATGGTGAGACGCGTCCCGCTCTTGTGACTTACATCGAAACCAAGGAAGATCACTCCGTCAGCAACTCGGTCCTCGTGCTGTTTGAACATCATTGGCCCCTCCGCTTCACTCAGGACTATCGTGGTTATTTCCCGCTCCCTCATCGAGTGAAAGAAACCCGAGATCGCATCTCTGGATGAAGATATGTCATCGAACGAGTTCAACACATTCAGGGAGTCCAGGACGATCAGGGAAGGCTTCTTCTCTGTCCTGGTCAGGAACTTGGTGATTATGTCGAACCAGTTCCCCGCGTCCTTGGCCATATCCTCCACCCTTCTCATCTCTCCTATGTCCACTATCGATTCCTTATCGAGACCCAATCCGAGACCCGCAGCCGTCCCGAGCAAGCTTTCCTTGCTCTCCTCGAGCGTCAGGTACGCCCCGCTCCCGCCCGATTCGATGTGGTGGGATAGAATGCTGAGGGCTATCGATGACTTCATCGTCCCCGTCGGGCCTGAGAGCAGGACCACATGGGACCTGGGTATCCCTCCGCCGATCTTCGCATCAAAACCCTTTATGTGCGTCCTGATCCTTCCGACCTCCTCCACCGTGGCCAGAGACTCCAACTTGGTCGTCAACGTGTCCAGCTGCTTCTGGATCTTGTCCATCTCTCTCTTCAGGCTCGCCTTATCCTCTACCACAGTGCCCCCTCTACGTCACCGGAACTTCAGCTCTCCCCCAAACCGGTGGACGATTTCGAACCCTAATGGCTTTCGGAATCTTTATCTTTTTCCCAATACTGGAGTGAATCGAGGAACGTCTAGTATAAATACCAAAGGCGGACAATATTAGCGTCCCCGACAAAGGGTAAGACAATGGAGCGCAGGAAGAGGATGTCAATGAAAAGACAGGTAGACACGACGATAGGCGACTATGCGTTATGCATATTGTCAACCAACCCAATCCACTGCGAAACTTATTTATAAATGCGGGGGACAATATATGTGGAGAAGGGGATACACTTGGCAGTTCTGACAAAGACGAAGGATATCGGATTCGCTGGCACTCTGACGGTCGACGACCTCACCCGTGCGATCAAGAACTCTATCGACCGCAGCGGGATGAAAGAAAAGGAAGCCAGGCTGATGGCACAGCACGTGATGAACTTCTTTGGCTACAGCGAAAGGATCATCGACAACGTACTCGAACCCGAGGACAGGGACGCCTTCTACATGCTGGAGGACTCCGGCCTGCTCATGACCGAGAGGGAGGAGACCACCCTTTACGACGGGAGGGAGTGGAGGATCCATTATTGGCTCTTCCGAAAGGAGAGGATAATGCAACTGGTGAGGACCGCGAAGGCCAAGGAGGCCATGCCGGACTTCGAGCCGTCCATATATGACGATGTCCCTGAAGACATCTGGATGATAAGGGAAGAGAATCTGGCAGAGGAATAGAGGAAACCTCATCGTTTCTTTCTCTTTTCGTTTCAGAGGTTAGAGCATGGAAGAGGGCGACCAAGATGGAGGCCGACACGGCATCGATCTCAAGAGGCTTCATATTTCAACGGACATCAGACAGGGGCTGGCCTTCAAGCTCTTGATCATCGTCTCTGTCGTTTTCTTGTTTCCCATGGTCCTGTGGATCCTCATCCAAGCATACCGTCCGATGACCGATATCGAGACTGCGGTGTTCTTTCTCATGGTAGGAAGTTTCGGAGTGAGCCTCGGGGCGGCGGTGGTATACGGGGGCCTGGTGAAACAGCATTTGATACTCGACGGCGAAGGCATCACATACATCCACAAGCCGGCGAAGAAGCACATACCTTGGTCCGAGCTGGAGAGCGTGAAGCTCCTTGGCGTGAATCATCCGGAAGCGATTCGCTGCGGGGCACTGTTCAGTTCTGAGAGCATTGAGATCGAAGTTGGATCCGATTTCGACAAGAGTGACCTGATAGACGTTTCAAACTTCCTCAAGTCGTACCAGAAGGAATTCAAGTTCCGGGTCATTGAAAAGGAATGAGCTACTCGGAAATGACCCTGGTGACCATGAACTTCTCATCGTCCCTGATCAGAGTGAGATACCCCTGGAAGTGGTTGGCCTTCCTCATCTTGACGCAGCGTATCCTGAGCTGGACATCGGTCTCGCCCACCTCGTACTGTTTGAGAAGGAATATTCCATCGGCCAAGAAGTCCTCTTCGAACGAGACGAGCTGATTCTTTCCGTAAGGTATCTCAGAGACCATGAACGTGGTCGTTCCCAGATCCTTCAAGAAACTGAAGAAATGGTACAGGTCCCTCCTGGGGTTATCCATTTTGAACAGTGAATACAAAGCCGCAAGAGAATCGATGGCGATCAGGTCGAACTTATCTTCCTCCACCCTCTGCTCAATGTAGTTGGTGAGGATGTCGAACCAGTCCTTGGCCACCTCCTCGGACTTGTGCTCCCGGCGGATCTGCGCCACATCGAGTATGTACAGATCGGAATCTTCCAGGTTCTTCATTCCCAGCTCTTCCATGGCGCTCGTGATGGCTTCTTGGTTCTCCTCCAGGGTTATGAACAAGGATTTGGAGCCGTTGCTGGCGTTGCCGTGCAAGATGCTGTAGGCCAATGTGGTCTTCATTGTTCCGGGAGTTCCGCAGATGAGCACAAGGGATCCTTTGGGTATGCCTCCGTCCAAAAACTCATCAAATCCTTCAACGTAGGTCTTGACCTTCTCTACTGTCATTCCGTTGAAAGACTGGCTGGTGGGATATATAACTCAATCGTTCATGTTATCAATCTTGCGAATGAACCTAGAAGCCCGCGGACATAAACTATATGGTCAATTGTTACTTATTGCGGGAGCGTGGACGTGACCGTTGCGGTTCTACAAGGCATTTGGCTGATATTTCCGGCTTATGTTGCAGGTCCTGGCGCTGTCCTGTTGGGCGGTGGAAGGCCCATAGACGGTGGCAGGATGCACAAGGACGGAAGGAGGTACTTGGGGGATGGGAAGACTTGGAGAGGGTTGGTCGGTGGGGTCTCACTCGGTTTCATCATCGGCCTCCTTCAGGATTATGCCAATCAATTCTCCGAGTGGCCGGAGATGTCCTTCGGGAGCTATCCGTACAATGTTCTGGTGATATTCCTTCTACCCTTCGGGGCCTTGATGGGCGACATGATGGGCTCATATATCAAGAGAAGGAAGGGGATTGAGAGGGGCCAGAAAGCCCCCGTGCTGGACCAGTACGACTTTCTCATCTTTGCGATCATCCTGGTCGCGGTGCTTCAGTGGCCATGGTTCTTCGAGCATTATATAGACGGCTTCGCCATTCTGGGCCTGATCACCATCATCGTCCTGACCCCGGTGCTCCACCGGATAACCAACATCATCGGCCACAGGATGGGCAAGAAGGAGGTTCCTTGGTGAACGAAGAGATCATCTGCCAGGTTTGCGAGGAAAGAAAGGTCACAGACGAGTGCGTCAGCTGTCACAAGAAGATATGCTCGGATTGCTGCATCTCGGGGGTCGGGGTGTGCGTAGAGTGCTCCAGGCCCCAGCAGAAGGATTTGATTCCCATGCTGATTGGCTGCGGCGCGATTCAGTACGGCACGTTCACGCTTGCCAGCGGGAAGGAGAGCAGCTACTACGTTGACATGAAGAAGGCCATTACCGAGATCCCCGTTCTGAAGAAGGTTGCGGAGATGATGGCGCCGTACATCGGGCCTTCTGACAAGATAGGTTGCGTTGAGCTCGGTGCGGTGCCCATCGCCGTTGCTCTTTCGCTCCATACCGAGAGGCCTTACATAATCATCAGGAAGGAGCAGAAGGAACACGGTACCCAGAAGGCGTTCGAAGGCGAGGTCATGACAGGCGAGAGCGTGATCTTCGTGGAGGACGTCACAACAACTGGTGGATCTTTGGTGAGAGCGATCAACCTCATCAGAGAGAATGGGGGCGTCGTGGAGAAGGCTCTTGTGATTGTGGACAGAGAAGAGGGTGCAGCGGAGAATCTGGGGAACGTTGGTGTGGAGCTCATTCCTCTGGTTAGGGCTAGTGATATAATACAGTAAGGCCCTGTTCCTCAAGAACGACCTAATAACCTTTTAATACGGGTAGGCAAATCTGAAAGTGGATGAGGAAACTCTGGGCATTTCTGCTCTTTTCATTGCTCTTGATATCCTATATGGCTATGCTTTCAGCTCCTTCGAAGGGCCAAACGGCCAAATGGACCTTCATGGTCTACATGGGGGCGGACAGCAGTCTTGAGGGCTTTGGCATCGATGACTTCAATGAGATGGCGGTCGTTGGCTCAACAGACGATGTCAACATCGTCGTTCAGTTCGATCGAAGACCGGGAGGCACGAGTGCCAACGGGGACTGGACGACAGCAAAGCGCTTCTTCATAACGAAGGACATGACCCCGGACCCCACAAGCGCAGTCTCCGACATCGACGAAGTCAACATGGGCGATCCTCAAGAGCTTGTGGAATTCATGAATTGGGGGATGACTGACTACCCCGCGGACAGATACTTCCTGGGTCTCTGGGGACACGGTCTGGGATGGCGGGGAGTGGTCCAAGATTCTAGTTCTTCATCGGATTACCTTGAGTTGGACGAGCTCACATGGGCATTCCAGTCCATCGTTGCCAACAACAGCGGGAAGAAGATTGACCTGGTGGGGGCCGACGCGTGCAGGATGACAACGGAGATGAACTATCAGCTGAAGGACTACGTGAGCTTCTTCGTGGGTTCGCAGAAGGATGAGCCAGAACCGGGCTGGCCTTACAACACCATACTCTTCAACCTGACCAACGACCCGGACATGGGCCCTGCTGAACTTGGAATGACCATCGCCGACAGGTACGTGGAATCCTACGTCGATCAGACCGGCCTGGCCGTGGCTTTGTCCGTGGTCGATTCATCAAGGCTCGACTATCTGGCCGAAGAGATCAGAAGGTTCGTCGATCAGGCGAGAAGCGCCCTTCCCATGTTCCCTGAGCAGTTCAAGGATGCCAGGCTGGACTCGGAGAGCTATGAGGGCAACGCGGTCTATGACCTGTACGACATATTCGACAAGCTCCAGGCAGAATTCGCAATCGATCCCGCACCGCTCAGACTGGACAGCGCCCTGCGATCTTCGAAGGAAGCGGTGCTCACTGCGGTATCTCACGAGAACAACTGGGACAATCCCACTGCTTCCATCAGGACCACTTACGCCCGGGGAATGTCGATCTGGTATCCCCTAGGAATATTCAATCAAACCTACCACCAGCTGGATTTCAATCTGGCAACGGGATGGGACGATTATCTCGATGATTACAGAGCGGTCATCAACGAAGAGGTCCCTGACCCGGGGGTCAACATCGACATAGACATGTCCTTCCGAGATGCGGACGACAACGGTCTTGACGATACGGTCCAGCTGACGTTCCAATCTCCCAAAGACGGAACTCTGGAGATCGACGTTTTCTACCACTTCCGCACCGAGGAGTACGAACTCGTCACCATGTTCTTGCCCGCCGGCGTGCAAAGAATGAAGAACATCACTCTTCCGGAGAACATCTATGTGGACCTCGACATATATCTGCTGAACGAGACCAGGGTCTGGATGAACAATTCTCTCTATCGGAACGTTCTGGAGAAGGGATATACGATCACTGGGTTCGTGCACGACAGGAAAGGCGACCCCGTGTTGGGAGCCTCCGTGACCATCGAGAACGTGGTTTCCGGGGAAACGGTGGAGGTTCAATCCGGAGCGTCTGGATATTCAGGCGTCATCCCTCCATCGAGTTTGAGCGCCACCAACATCACCGACACCATCAAGGTCACGGTCGAGTACAATGACTGGTCCTCGTCGATCACTTTCCTTATGACATATCCTCCAGAAGAGGAGGTTGTCAACTTCGTTCTGGGAGCGGAGGATCAGCCGTCCACGGACTCCCTGCTGACAGGGCTGCTTATTCTGCTCGTGATCGTGGAGGCCGTCTTCGTCGTTCTTCTCGCCTTCATGTTGATGCGACGGAGAAAGGGTCCCCTTGAGAAGACCGGTGATGAACTGCTGAGGGAACTCAAACTGGAATAGGCCACTCACCGACACCTCATCAAAACCGTTATAGCCATAGAATTATTTTCGCATCCGGAGGCGGGTTGGAAATGAAGCTTGGGGCGTCCCTATACGTGATGGTCTGGTTGTCATTTGCTGAAATCGTTTTCGTAGTGGTGGTGGACATCGAGAAGTATATCCCGCATGTTGTGCCCATGCACATCATCGTGGGCATAGCACTCATTCTGCTGGCAGCTTTCAACTCAGTAAAGATCAAGAAGACCCAAGCGCCAAAGAGGATTGCCAGGATCGCAAAGGCGTCAATGATGATGGCCATTGGAGCAGCGGTCGTAGCAAACTCCAGACGAATTCGAAAAGGAGGAAGGCGGCCCTGACGAGGCCGGCGACCAGTTCGTCTAGAAGTTGCTGGAATACTTTCACTCAACTCCCTTTCCAGAGTTTATATACTCTTCTTTACAACTAGTCAGGAGGGATACAGATGCAGACCGTTCACATAGGAAAGAAGGGGGAAGAGGTATCGATACAGTTCGGTTATGATGAGAGACTGGTGGAGGTCGCCAAGTCGTTCTCCAAGAGGAGGTTCGATCCAGAGTCCAAGGAATGGATGGTCCCTCTTTATCTCTACAAGGATGTGGTGAGGGAGTTCGAAGCGCAGACCTGCGTCGTGGTGGTGGACAAGGAGATCGAG
>JAZGCT010000077.1:0-13299 GCA_036477085.1 Thermoplasmata archaeon
GGGAGAATAGCAACAGGCCTGATGTGCCCTGGAAGCTCCAGTATATTGCTGGCCTTGGACTCATCGAACGCCCCCACCCATACGCATCCGAGACCCATATCGTGAATCGTCAGGAGCATGTTCTGAACGGCTGCCGCACAGTCCTGGAGACAATAGAGAGTGATGCCCCTTTTCCCGTAATGCATAATCCGGTCCATGTTGGCGCAGACGACAATGACGACTGGAGCTTTTGCAATGAAGTCCTGATCATGGGCGGCCAGTGCAATATCGTCCTTGGTCTTTTGGTCCCTGACAACAACGAAATCCCTTGCCTGGAGATTACCTGCGGATGGAGCCGCATTCCCCAGTTCGATCAACTCGGTCACGACCTCCTCAGAAACGTCTATATCGCCAAACCGCCTGATGCTTCTTCTCCCTAGGATGGCTTCCTTCAGCTCCATGATACAGGATAAGTTGAACATCTCTAAACCATTTGCTATGATTTATTAGGCGAAAGCGCATTCCAGACATGACATGGAAGTAACCTGCACCCTTGAGTTCATCTACCCGGATGAAGAGAAGGCGAAGCACATACTCAAGACGGTAGATGTTGACAACTACGGCTACGTGGAAGCGGTTGTGGAAGGCAGCAAGATAATATCCAAGATCAAGGCGAAGAGCCTGAGATCCCTTTTGCACACGCTGGATGATTACCTGTCGTGCATAACGATCGCCGAGAAAGTGGCCGAGGTCTAGACCCCTTCCCTGACCCGTGCTGCCATTCCCTTTGAGAAAGCCAGCATCTCTTCCCCGTTCATCAATGCCCTTGCCACGGCGACCAGTTCATCATCTTCATTCACGACAAGGACCTCGTCACGGGGCCTCAGACCTTCATCGCACTCTTTGACGAACTTGGCGAAAACGTTCTTCCCTTCCCGGTTGAACTCCGCCGTGTCGCTCTGGACGACCACACGAAATCTTGGTCTTCTGAACTTCTTGTGGAGAATCACCGCCCCTTCCGCTTTCAGGGTGAAGAGACCGTCCCTTGCTCTCAGTGACAACAGATGTCTTCCTTCGTGCAGAACGTTGCGTATCCTGCCTGTCTTCTTGGATTTGGTCAGTTCAACACCGAGTTTGATCAGGGCTTCTCCCGCTCCCTTCCCGAACTGCATGTCCGCGACCGCTCTCAGCTTGAGAATGTCCGGATCTCTCTTCACAGGTCTCGATCCGAGTTTGTCCAAATTGCTGGGTCTCCTTCTCTTCCATCGCATGACCTTCTCGAAGCCGATATGGTCAAGGAAATCATCGGTGCGCTTCCTCATCAGTTTCGCGGTCTCGTTGCTGAGCAGCATTGGAACGAGCGATTGGGCCAGCGGATACATCTCATCGAGTTCCAGGGGGACGGGACCGAGGACGGATTCGACGATGATAGCGGCATCCGCCTTGCTCCTGATTTCGGCGACCTCATCTCTGAATGCCATGCCGTACGGCTTACTGGTCTCCGGAAGAACGACGGCGATACCTTTGGTCGCAGGCGTGAACCTCTCCTTCAACCTCGAATTGTACCTGACGATCAGCGGTCGGTGAAGGGACTCGTATGACGTGAAGTAGAATGAGCTCCTCCTGCTGGTTGGTTCGAATCTCTCAATGTAGTCGGTGTATTCCCGCAGTTTGCGAAGTGCGGAGAGCATGTCCGGATGGAGGCTGCATCTTCTCTCGACCAGTTCCCAGAGGCTTCCTTCATGGATTGCTTGTTTGATCGTTCGAATCTCGTTGTAGCTGGCGTGCATGTTGTGCTCCGCAATCGCGACCTTGTCCCTGCTGAGCTCCTCGGGGGTGAGGGTATCGCACACTGGACAATGACAGATCTGATGCACTAGGTCCTCCGCCCGTCTCGTGCCGTCGGGGAACATCATCCTTCCGTCCTTGGCGTATTTCGCATAAGAAGAAGAATCGAACATGTCGCATCCCATCAACGTTACCAGTGCAAAGATCATGGGATGTCCGGCCCCGTACAGGTGCACCGGCTTTTGGGGGGACAGACCTTTCTTTGCGGAGAGGACGACATCAACGAGATCGGAGAACTTGTAGGCCTCCATCAACGGAACTACACCGCCAATGGCGTTCACGTCGATGTCGATATTGGACATTCTGGAAGCGCATTCTTCCCTGAGGTCCTGGTATGTGGATCCTTGAATCCCGCCGGCCAAGAACATCTTCTTCTTTATCTCCACTGCCTCTTCCGCTCTTACTATCGTATCTTCTATGTCCTTCCGCGCTTTCCTCTTGGAGATGAACGGCTCCGAGAATACGTCCAGAATCGAACCGATGTCCGAACCGATGTCCCTCTGAAAGGCCACGATCTCCTCGTTTTTCACCGAGACGTCCCCGTAAACGTGGGACTGGAAGGTCCCCGAATCCGTCATGATGGGTCCGTCGAAGTCCAGTAGCGCGTGCACCCCTTTGGAAAGCGCCTTCTCCCTAAGCCCCTTGCTCTTGTTGATGATGTATGAATTGGTGATTATGGCCGATGTTCCGAACTTCTTGCTCATTTCTTTCGGTGCGATGGTTATCATGTTGGGGTTAATGACCGGCAGAAGTGTGGGGGTCTCAACGGTTCCGTGCCTGGTCGTGAGTGAACCTATCCTTCCCAGACCGTCCCTGGACTTGAGCTCGAACATCGTCAGTGAATCGACCTAGTGATATTATGGTTTTCTTTCTGATCGGGTCGGAAGGTCGGAGAAAACGGTTAAGTAAGCCGAGAGAGATTGTCAGTACCGCTGGTAATCAATGTTGAAGAACACCTTCGTCCACATCCCTGGCATAGGCGACCAGACCGAGAGGAGATTGTGGGATGAGGGGATCGTCAGCTGGGACGATTTCTTGGATAGTGAGGATAGCGTACCCCTTCAGGGACGCACCAAGCAGTTCGTCCGGAGCTACGTCAAGGAATCCAAGAAGCACCTGGACAATAAGAACCACCACTACTTCGTTGACAAAATCCCACGGAGGGAGCTGTGGAGGGCATACAACGAGTTCAAGGATTCTGTCGTATTTCTCGACATCGAGACCACTGGATTGAGCAGCGAGAGGCATTACATCACCATGATCGGCGTCTACGACGGGAAAGAATCGAAGGTGTTCACCAGGGGCAGGAACCTCAGCAAGTTCCCCAGCGAGATCAGTAAGTTCAAGAGCATCGTCACATACAACGGAGCAAGGTTCGACATCCCGTTCATCCAGTCCGCCTTTCCGGGTCTGAGACTGCACCAGATACACATCGACATCATGTACCCCCTCAGAAGGCTTGGATACCGCGGCGGTCTGAAGGGCATCGAGAAGCAGGTGGGCATCGCGAGGAGCGAGGAAACCGACGGTCTGAGCGGTTACGATGCGGTCATTCTCTGGAAGAGGCATCTCAAAGGCGATGAGAATGCGCTTGACATCTTAGAGAGATACAATATAGAAGATATCGAGAACCTCAAGACGCTGTCCGACCTTGCCTACAAAGAACTTAAGAGAGAATGCTTTCCTGATGAGTGAGAGGAACTCGTTTTCCTTTTGATGAGTGCTGACTACAGCCAGGCCTTTCCTTTCCATTCGTTGACCGGGTACTTGCCTTCGTTCTTCTTGATCTTCCCCAGGACAGCCTCTGATATGTCTATGTTGGTAGCATTTGCCAGGCTCAAGGCATAGATGATGACGTCGGCCAGCTCTTCCTTGACCTTGTCCGCGACTTCATCTTTCTGGATGTCAATGTCATCCGGATTCTTCCATTGGAACAGTTCCAGAAGCTCCCCGATCTCTATTGACAGCGAGATGGCAAGGTCCTTCTGGTTGTGGAACTTCTCCCAATCCCTCTCATTCACGAAATCCGAAACGGATTTCTTCAGATCCGCAATCAAGGTGTCTTCATCCACCACGAACGGTAATGGGTCACCGAGGATATGCAATTTTCCAAGGTAGAGACCCGCGTCAATGAACATGGCGGACCGTTCTGCTATCGCATCCTAGAACCAATCGAGCCCCAGACTGGCGATCGTCTCGTTCGTAGGAACACCTTCCAAATCCCAGCCCCTGAACCTGTAATAAGCGTCCAGGCACGCCTCCATGTCCTCTTCGGATTCGAATGTGGTGCAACCTTCCGCGACCCCGGAAGGCAAAGGATCGAACCTGTGTCGGTAGGATGGATGATCGTCCTCTCTGCCAATACCCTCACGCAAGTTGTACAGCCTTGTCAAGGTCCATACCCGGTTTCCGATCTCGGTCTGCATCAATGCAGTGAACTGCCTTCCCGTGACCGCTTTGTATGCCTGTCTTCTCAGGTCTTCATCCAACGTCCCAAGTGCGAAGGTGCATACTATCAGGTTATCCCGCGTGACGTTCATGTCCTGGCTGGCCGCCAGGTCGTCCACGATCCCCAGTGCAGATGTGTTCGGTATCTTCTTGGAACCGTACATCTCCCTGAGATGTGAACCACCGATATCCGCCGTCATGTAGGCCAGACCGTGACCCAACTTACCTCGGGGGTCCCACGCAGGTATTTCCAGACCTTTGACGTGTACAGCGAGCTTCTCAGAACCTTTGCCTATCCTCTCAGCCGCACCTCGCGTTCCCTCGGCGAGAACGTCCCCAATTCCCTCCCTTTGTGCGATCTTTCGGATGAGTTCCAGCAACTGCTCCCCATTTCCGAACTCCAGCGTCTCGTCTATAAGACCTTTCTGGGAACATTCGGTGGCGAATCCTATCACCCCTCCGGTTGAGATGGTGTCCAGGCCCAGCTGATTGCATAGAATGTTGCCTTCAATGATGTGGTCCAGGTCCCGTATGCCGCAGTTGGAGCCGAGCATTGCCAGCGTCTCGTATTCCGGCTTCTCCCTTCCATCGGCAAGATCACCCTGGCATTTGATCATACATACGCAACAAGGAACCATCTTCACATCGTACTTATCGTGGAGAGCCTCAGCGCCAATGTCCTTGGCTCCCTCGAACTCCGCCTGCTGATAGTTCCTGGTGGGTATCCGGTCCTTCTCGCTGGCGGTCTCTAGTATTCCAGCCGTACCGTAGTCGTAGAAATCCCAACCATCCCGGTCCTTTCTTACGTTCTCGGCGAACTTGGCGATAACATCCTTGAGAGAGGTCTCATCTGCAACAGGGACCTTCTTCGAGCCTTCGGCGCAGACCGCTTTCAGGTTCTTCGAGCCGAAGACCGCACCAGCGCCGCCACGTCCAGCGCTTCTCCGGCGATCACTGATGAGGCATGCAATCTTCACCAGATTCTCGCCGGCCGGACCAGCAGACACGACCCTCACCTTAGGGCCTTCACGTTCCCTGAGCATGTCCTCGGTCTCGTTGGTGGTCTTCCCCCACAGATCGGAGGCGTCCATTATCTGGACGTCATCGTCCTGGATGGAGATGTAGGATGGCTTTTCCGCTTTTCCTTCGATTATCACGAGATCGTACCCGCAGCGCTTGAAGGCGTGGCCGAACTGTCCCCCGCAGTAAGTATCCAGGAATATACCCGACAGAGGCGACTTGGTTATGGCTGCGAACCTGCCCGTGCTGGGAATGTCGGTCCCCTGGAAAGGGCCAGTGGAGAGGATCAGAATATTCTCGGGAGATAGAGGGTCCACACCCTGCTTTGATTCCTTGCAGAAGTAGTAGGCACCGATCCCTTTTGCGCCCATGTAAGATGTAATGATGTTCTCGTCAATCCCTTGGGTATGGACCTCCGAATCGGTCAGGTCTATCCTCAGAAGTCTGCCCCAATGTCCGTACATTTCTCTCGAAGCCATGATAGCCTGATTTGTATTTTACACTTGCTTCTGCCAAACCTTTAGGAGGATGATGGGAATCTGCCGGTAAGGAGGTTGAGACGATGTTTAACGGTGCCATTGTCATCGAGCCAATAGGTCATGTTCGTAATGATGTAGGGGGTGGAAAGGTAGATTCATGGAAGGGCATCGAGTCCAAGGTCGTCCTGAAGGAGCAGTTCGAACCTCTCCTGGACGGCATAGAGGATTTCTCGCACGTAGTTGTCATTGGATGGCTGCATGAGGTCGAGGGCTACGCACCAAGGGTACATCCCAGGGGAAGGAAGGACCTGCCGGAAGTCGGGGTGTTCGCCACGAGGACGCCGCACAGGCCCAATCCCATCGGCGTCACGGTCGTCAAGCTCCTATCGAGGGATGGTACGACACTCAAGGTATCAGATCTGGACTTCTACAACAGCACCCCCGTCCTGGACATCAAACCCTTAACTCCGAAATACCTGGACATAGCGGATCTGAGGATCCCAGAATGGATGAGAACGCTGTATGGGGACAAGGATCCGTAACCTAAGAGTTAAATATCCAGGAGCAATCTTTCATCCGATGATTGACATCCTCGTAGTAATGGTAGCGGTGTTCTTCTTGCCAGGGTTCTTCCTTGTGAACGCTCTCTATCCGAGGAAGGGCGAGTTGGACAAGGACTATGACATGCTCTACAGGTTGATCATGGGAATTGTCATGAGCGTTGTCATCGTCATTCTTGTGAGCTTCGTCCTCAACGCCTTCGGCACCGATCCTGACACCGGAAAGGGGTACTTCAGGGCTGAGCTCATATGGCCGATCTTGATCTTCCTGACCTTATTCTTCTTCATCGCTGGATGGTACCGCGGCGCATATCCCGTACTGGGTAAGGTGCACAGGTCTTTGTTGCGGTTTCCCAGGAGAGATCCCCATTCAGTCATAGTGGACCTGAAGGAGGAGAAAGGAACGGTAATGGCATTCAGGGAGCTTTCCGAGGAAAGGGAGAATCTCAGAAGGCAGATAAAGGACTACGAGCGCAGGTCCAGGAGCCAGACCGGGGACATGAGAAAGAGGTCAGAGAAGATGGCGGTGAAGCTCCAGAAGAAGCTGGAGAAGGTGGACGAGGAGCTCAGCATCATGGAGGAGAAGAGGGCATCGGAGCTGTACTGAGGTTATCGTATGGAGTACAAACTGGTCGTTGCAGTAAGACAGGACCTTGAAATGTCCAAGGGGAAGATGGCCGTCCAAGTGGCCCACGCATCCGTCATATCTTCCCTGACCTGCAAGGCGTCCAACGCGAAGTGGTTCAGGTCATGGTACAACGAGGGCCAGAAGAAGGTAGTTGTCAAGGCGGACGACGTTGAAATGCTGGAAGAACTGCAAGAGGAGGCCGAAAAGCTGAACATCTCCACCGCCATGATAGACGATGCTGGACTGACGGAACTTTCTCCGGGAACGACCACATGTCTGGGTATGGGTCCAGCTCCCAACTCGGTCATCGATCAGGTGACCGGGAAACTTAAACTGTGGTAGGATGAAACCTCATCTGAGAGTATTGGGATTGGACGATTCTGCGTTCAGTTTTGACGAGCAAGAGGTGGTTGTCGTGGGTGCGGTCGTCAGGCTCCCCAACTACCTGGAAGGTGTCCTCAAGACGACGGTCGAGGTCGACGGCACAGATGCGACCGACCGCCTTGTGGAGATGATCGGAGGATCCAGATACGGTGAGAATCTGGCAGCGATATTCATCGACGGGATTGCTTTGGGGGGATTCAACGTCATCGACATCGAAGCCCTGAATTCCAATTTGCGCACCCCGATAGTCACAGTTACACGGGACAGACCCGACCTGGGATCGATGAAGACTGCCCTGAAGGCCAAGTTCCAGGATTGGGAAGGGAGGTTTGAGTTGATCTCCAAGACCGAACTCCACGAAGTGGAGACCGAGCACAAGCCATTGTTCGTTCAAATCGTCGGAGAAGACCTCAAGATCATCAAAGATATGATCGCCAAATCAACCGTCCTCGGAGTGCTGCCGGAACCCATCAGAATGGCCCACCTCATCGCAACAGCCATAAAGACGGGGGAATCGCACGGAAGGGCCTAGGTCACTGGATCTTGTACCTGAGCAGCGCGCCAAGTCCCCCGAGAGAAGTCAATTTTCGCCCTGCCTCATGTTCTGAACTAACGATGACCACCTTGCCCTGAGCGGTCTCAACATCCTTCAGAACAGCCTCGATCTCCTTGTTCCTTATCATCTTGTTGGTCACGAGGAGGGTCTCCACCGCACCCCGGCTAGTTGCGTTCTTGACCTCTTCCAGGCCGTAAGCGTACTTCCCCTCTTTCGATATCTCTGAAAGAAGTTGTTCAACAAGCACGGTCTCCATTCCCACACGGGATTTCTCCAGTATCTCTGAGGCCATGCCGCCTTTCAGTCCCTCTTGTATCCCGAGCATGCCCGAATGGCTGGTGGGGAACATGTTCAGTTTGGGGGCGAGGTCCGGAAGTTTGTCCCTGATCCTATCCGACATCGTTTCTTTCTCAAAGCCAGGTCCCAAGACTATCAAGGCATCCCCCAGTTCCATGGACTTCAACTTCGCCAAAACCTCGTCGAAGTAGGCGTCCCGTCCTCCCTTTGTGGGGTACATCTTCCCCATACCAGATGACCGTATCTCGGCGATCTCCTCTATACCGTAATGGTGAAGCTGTGCAAGAAGCGCCGACTCGTCGTCGATGGCAACGAAGGTTATCACCGGTTCGTGCGTAGCCTCGACCGCGTCGTTCAAACGGGTCATGTGATGGTCCTTCCATTCCTTGACAATGCTCAGAGTGTCCCTGACCTTGAGATTGAAGGTGTGATGCTCTCCGAGGTCCTGCGGTGCCTGTTCGATGAGCCCGTGGATGCGCAGTCTATCAGTGAACTCGTGGAACTCGACCTTTTCGACACGGAGGCTGATCCTCATCTTCCTCTTCCCCATCCTCTCGGGCCTCAGCTTGTCCCTTATCCTCTCTTCCCTCCGGAAAGAAATTGCGAAGACCAGATCACCAGCTTCCACTAGGTTGTACACGTGCCAGAGGTCGTCCGGCGTCTGCATCAGGAGCTTGATCTCCCCTGTCTTCTTGTCCTGTTTCAGTATTTTCATACCGAACCTCCCTGATGTTTTGGTGCATATTTCATATTGTCGTCCGTTATCGTCTGTCGATATTACATCGTGATCAATCCCCCATCCAGTTGATTGTCAATATCAAAAGTGAGAATCAGGGTGGATAATCGTATCGTAGCGCTTTTAAACAGATGCAAGCGGTCTCTCGTTCTAATCTGTAAGTCCGACGGGACTTGCAAAAGAACGGAGGAATAAGAAATGACACAAGAATTTGTGACGTACCTAGGCGTCAACCTGTATCCGGACGGACCTACACCTCATGAGGTCACGAAGCTTCTCGAGCCGCTTGGCTGGAAGCCCGTTTATGGGGGATACGACTACGCGTACTATTGGGGCGACAACTGGGGAACGAAGGGTAATAACTGGGACGAGTATTTCTCGTACATAGAGAGCACCCTTACCAATGCCCTGAAGGGACACGACCTGCACTACTACCTCAGAACCTACAGAGTGGGTGACGAGGGCGAGTACAGGGCATGGACCAGCTATTAGGCCCGCAAGGGCCTATCTACTCTTTTTTCTTTCTTCCGATAATCCTTTTTTGAAAATAATTCCATTTGAGGAGATTATTGCTCACGGAAAACGCATCTTATTGGATAACCCCGTACCCAATCAATCTCCACTTGCCGCCAATCCTTCTGCTGATGGCGATCCTCTGACCCTTTTCTGCACTTACTGGTATCTTGAGCATCATCTCGGCGCTGTCAGATCTCGCGCTGCTCACCACACCGACGGTCGTCGCGGTCCCAACGCTCAACATCAACGGCTCATTGGTCCGTATCTCGTCAACCTCCAGGTCCTCTGCGGCTCCAACGACCCTTTCGAGCAGATGTATTTCGGCGACCAGTTTGGTCTTGATCGAAGGCAGCGTTCCGGGAGCGCCTATCACACGACCAGTCAACGAATCGGACTTGGCCAATGAGGGGTCCAGCTTGGTCCCGATAGCAATCAGACCTCCAGGTCCGGCGTCTGTTCGGTTGCGACCACCTGAGAACAGTGATGTGACCTTGGTGTTTAGATTCACCCATTCCTTCGCCTTTCCAGCCACCTCGACCTCCCTGCCGGGAGATATCTCGATATCGTCACCCACGTTCAGCTTGCCCCGCAGAAGGGAACCTCCGATGACACCTCCGACCATCTTCTCCAGGCGGACTCCGGGTGAATTAACATCAAAAGAACGCGCGACGAATCCTCTGGGGGGCTTGGACTCATCAAGGTCTCCGGCCTTTATCAACCTCTCGATCTCGGCTATGAGCACGTCCAGATTCGCTTCATGATGTGCGGAAATTGGAATTATGGGGGATTTCTCAGCGACAGTTCCCTTGACGAACGCCTTTATCTGCTCGTAGTTCTCCATCACGGCCTCTTCGGCGACTATGTCTATCTTGTTCTGTACTATGATGACGTTCTCAACACCGGAGATCTCCAGCCCCATCAAGTGTTCCTTGGTCTGCGGCTGGGGACACTTCTCGTTGGCGGCAATCAGAAGCAGAGCCCCGTCCATCAGTGATGCGCCGGAGAGCATGGTGGCCATCAGGGTCTCGTGACCTGGGGCGTCCACGAAACTGACCGCCCTGAGGAACTCGGCATCCTCCCCACAGACGGCACACTCCTTCTTCACCGTGTAGCACTTGGGCTCTTCGCAGTTGGGACATTTATAGAAAGCGGCGTCGGCGTACCCGAGCCTGATGCTGATCCCACGTCTGAGCTCTTCCGAGTGGCGGTCCGTCCATTCACCGGTGAAGGCTTTGGTGAGTGTTGTCTTACCATGATCAACGTGCCCGATCATCCCGATATTCACTGTAGGTTGTTCGGGTACCTTCATTTCTCACCCTCTGTGGCTTTCAAGCTGTCCTCGATAGCTTTCGGCCCGTGTTGTACGATCCTCATGTTGATCTGAATGATGTCCGGTGAGATCGTGTTCCCCCTCATGTTGCGCCTCCTCCTGACCCCCTTGTCCCGGGGGTGGAAACCCACACCTTTCGTCACCAGCATGGGCCTTCTCTTGGCGCCTGGAACGTCCTTTCTCATGGGAACGCCATCTCTGTCGCTCCCGCCAGTTATGATCAGCTTGTAACCGGGAAGGTCAACGAAAATCCCATCCACCTCCTCCCCGATCTTCTTGCCGATCAGAGAATTGGCGTGATGACCAGAGACGTCCTTTGGGTGCGATTTCCCGGACTTGGGATCTGCAATGACTGCCTTGAAATCTACCACTTCTGCACCTTTTGGGCGCTGTTAATACCATGAGCGGTTAAAAAGTTTGGCTTCCAGAACGTGCATGCTGAACCGGCAACTGGAGCATCTAGAAAAGACCCAAAACTTGGTCAAAACGGTCAACGACTTGGAGAACTTGCTCCACATCCTCTCTAGAGAACCTGTCCGCTCCATCATGGGCCCAATTGACGAATTCCAATAGAGCCACGAGCGCCCTATCTGTGTGCAGATCGGCGTTCATTGCCTCCTCCAACCTCGACTCAGCTTGCTCAATCCTCATTGATATCTCTTCCGAACGTGACCCATTCCCACCGCTGATGGACCTCAAACCCTCAACCTTCCTCTTCAAGTCCTTGTATTCTTCAGAGGACTTCTCTACATCAGACTCGTCAAAGTCCAATATGGCTCGATAGTGATGCTTCAGCACATAGAACCTGACCGCCCCTCCCCCGTACTTGTCGGTCAGTTCCCGAACGGTGACGAAATTACCCGAGGACTTGGACATCTTCTTTCTGCCCAACGTGACGAAGCTGTTATGGATGAAATGAATGCAGACGGGCATCCTGGTATGAGCTTCCGACACTAGCAGAATGCTCTCATGATGAGGGAATATCAGATCCAGACCGCCGCCGTGAACATCGAAGCACTCGCCCAGAGATGAAGATGACATGGCATAGCAGCCGACATGCCATCCCGGCCTTCCCTTCCCCCACGGACTGTCCCAGAAGCGTTCACCTTCCCTGTGCTTTCTCCACAGCACGAAGTCAAACGGGTCCTCCCTGCCTTCGGGCAGTTCGAACCCACCCGCCACCGACTCCCGCGGATCCGTGTGACTTAATCTCCCGAACTTCTTGCCACCGTCGGATCTGAAATATACATCCCCGCCGCTCTCGTACGCCACTCCCGAGCCGATGAGGTCCTTGATGATGTCAATCATCTTGGGAACGCTTTCGCTGTAGGTAGGATACTCGTGGGCTCGTCTCAGATTCAGTTCATCTGCGTCCAAGAAGAACTCCTCGATGAACTTCTCCGCAGTCGCTTCGGGTGATATCCCCAGTTTCCTGGCCTTCCTAGTAATGCTCTCCTCGACGTCAGAGAAGTTCTGTACGTGGGTGACCTCGTATCCGGAGGATTCCAGCCATCTCCGCAAGATGTCGAAGGTGATGTAAGAACGGGCGTGACCGATGTGGATGACATTGTAGACGGTCGGTCCGCAGATATACATCCTCACTTCATCGGGACAGTTCGGTTCAAAAACCTCCGCCTTGCCGGATTCGGTTGAGTGCAATCTGAATGCCATCGATAGCCCTTCGTGTGGAAACCCTTGTCCGCAAAATAATCCCTGGGGGTAGTTAAACTTTCCCCAAGGACCGGCTAATAAAGCACGGGAGAATCAACAAGTGTGATGAGAGAGGGGGGGCACCATGACCAGACTGGAGCAAACCTTATAAATATCGGTTAACAATTCACAACTGACTCTCATTCTAATCAGTGGAAACGGAGGAGGTATCATGATAGAGAGACCTAGGAAGGTCAGTGTGGGCTTGTTGGTATTTGTGATGGTTATTTCTTCGATCGTGCCTATTGTGGTAGCAGATGATGGGGGCAGGATCCCTATTGCCGAGCCTCTTAGTGACGATCCGACATTGCAGCCATTTGAGAACGATGAGGTGTATGACCGCGACGGAATGACCGACCTGCCCAAAGTGTCCCAGTCCCTTCTGGGCAAGTTGAACATCAAGATCAAGATTCCCATAATAATTGCCACACTGGACATTTCCGAGCTCTCGTCCGCATTGGAGGGTGTGGACTACGACGGCATCATCGGTACCGAGAAGAGCAGCCTGGACGGGATATCCCTCCCACTACTGAACGTTCCCGGCTACATGATAGAGAAACTCGGTTCCCTACCGTCCACCATCTTCATCGAGGAGTTCGAGAGCCCCATCAGGGACTCCTCGCCTTCTTTCGAGCCACTGCAGTCCAGGGGCATCATTGCCAACAACCTGAACGCGACGATCAACCATAAGGCAGACCTGGCCTGGTCCAAGGGATACACGGGCTCCGAGGTCAAGATCGCTGTCATCGACGACGGGATAGATTTCGCGCATCCGGACCTGATGGGCAAGATGGCGAGAGTGAATTCA
>JAZGCT010000078.1:0-3095 GCA_036477085.1 Thermoplasmata archaeon
TGATGGTAATTCGTGAATGACTTAAAACTTTTTTGGAATCAGTACTGGTGACGATTTTCTGAACCTGCAGTTCTCCTCGATTTCGGAATGATTTATAAGCGAAAGCGTTATTTATGACAGACCCATCGGCAACGCTGGCCAAGAAAGGGTGACTGAATGAGTGCGATTGGTTCATCTGGAACGAAATATCGGGCCGCAGTCCTATTCCTGGGACTCATGGTGGCCTTCTCTGTGGCGCTCCAAATGGGAGCGCAGATAGGCTTGGCTCAGGGAGAACTGGAGGTCGAGTTCTTCAAGGGCGATCTTTTGATCGAAGAACCTGTGGATGGAGACACGGTGACCATCGAGTTCTGCAACAAGGGGGATTCCACCCGGGCCCTTCTGGACTTGGAGGTCTTGAAAGATGGGAGCAGAATCTACGGCCCACAGAGCCCTGTTCTGGACCCCGATCAGTGTGAGGTCCTGGTCACCGACGAGGACTTCTCCGAGGGGGACACGATTGAGATCAGGGACTTCTCTGGGGTCTATTACGATGTGACGATTAAGAAACCGTCTGAGGGGTCAATACTGGTGTGGATGATACTCATCGGCGTACTGGCCGGTCTTGGTTTCGCCGGCTATCTGGCACTCAAGGTCAAGAAGTTCGATCAGGGTACAGAGAAGATGAGGGAGATATCTGATGCCATTCAGGAAGGTGCCAGAGCCTTTTTGAACACCCAGTACAAGACCATTCTGATAATAACGGTGGTCTTTGCGGTCATCTTTGCGGTTGCCATGGGGTTGGCAGTCACTAGCTACTACGGTCTAGACGGATGGTTGCTAGGCATAATGACATCTTCCGCGTTCCTGATGGGAGCGCTGTTCTCTGCAGTATCAGGCTACATCGGTATGCACATAGCTATCCGTACTAACATCCGATGCGCATCCGCTTCGAGACGGAGCTATGCCGAGTCCTTGAGGGTTGCTATGTGGGGTGGCTCGGTGTCAGGGTTTTCAATTGTGGCCCTCAGCCTGATGGGTGTCATGCTAATCTACTTCATCTTTGGTTTTGGTCAGGATCCAAGGTTGACCCCGTTGATAATCGTCGGTTTCGGGTTCGGAGCAAGCCTGGTAGCCCTTTTCGCTCAGTTGGGTGGCGGCATATACACCAAGGCGGCTGATGTCGGCGCTGATCTAGTGGGAAAGGTGGAGGCCGGCATTCCCGAGGACGATCCCCGCAATGCGGCCGTTATTGCAGACCTGGTTGGGGATAATGTTGGAGATTGCGCTGGCAGAGGTGCCGATCTGTTCGAAAGCACTGCCGCCGAGAACATCGGCGCTATGATCCTGGGAATCGCTCTCTATCCAGTATTCGGAATCAACGGAATCATCTTCCCGCTTGTCGCTCGAGCCTTTGGACTCCTAGCGTGCATGGTCGGAGTGGCTTTCGTCAAGGCAAAAGAGGACGAGGTCCCTATGAAACCATTGAACAGAGGGTACTATGTCGCTTCCTTCCTGTCCGCATTGTTCTTCTCTATTGCGACATACTTCATGCTCGGAGATGCTTGGCTCTACTACGCTGGCAGCGGGATAATTGGCATCCTCACCAGCATCGCCTTCGTTTTCATCACCCAGTATTACACCGAGGCCAGGTTCAAGCCTGTTCGGGAGATCGCTAAGGCTTCTGAGACGGGTCCAGCTACAAACATCCTTTCAGGTTTCTCATATGGACTAGAGACTGTATTCGCACCCATACTCGTGATCGCTGCCGCATTGCTCGGCGCCTTCTTTTTGGGGCAGGCCGGTGGAGAAGTCGCTGGCTTGAACCCATTCAATGCAGGACTATACGGAACCGCGATGGCAACAATGGGTATGCTGGCAACATGCGCCTATATCCTCGCCATGGACACCTACGGGCCAATCACCGATAACGCCGGAGGAATCAACGAGATGTCTGGCGATTCACCTGAGGAGGCAAAGAAAATCACTGCCAAACTAGATGCATCTGGTAACACAACCAAGGCCCTGACCAAAGGTTATGCCGTGGGCAGCGCAGCCCTGGCGGCATTCCTGTTGTTCTCGGCCTACATGACCGAGGCCCACCTCACTTCTGTTGATCTAGCCAAGCCAGTCGTTTTCGTAGGTGCCATGATAGGCGCTATGATGATCTTCCTCTTCAGCGCATTCGCAATCAGGGCCGTTGGAAAGGTAGCTGGCAAAATAATAGAGGAGGTCAGAAGGCAGTTCAAGGAGATGCCTGGAATCATGGAAGGCACCCAGAAACCCGATTACGCACGATGCGTGGACATCACAACCCGTGGAGCGCTGAAAGCGATGGTACTTCCCGGGATGATCGCGATCATCACCCCCATTGCGGTCGGACTGTTGCTGAGAGCTGAAGCACTTGGTGCTACATTAATGATAGGGACAATAGTCGGAGTCGTACTGGCCCTGGTCCTGAACAACATGGGCGGTGCCTGGGACAACGCCAAGAAGTACATTGAGGACGGACACCATGGAGGAAAAGGGTCGGACCCCCACAAAGCCTCGGTCATTGGCGATACTGTGGGCGATCCGTTCAAGGACACCGCTGGTCCTTCACTGCACATCGTGATCAAACTGCTCAGTACCATTACACTAGTGTTGGCACCCCTCTTCATATAGGGAAACAGAAAAAGACCAAATAAGAGATTGCTCATTCCAGACAGAAGGTCGACATTTAGATGTATCTAAAAGCAAGGAGAGAAGATGTTGTCCGCATACCTCCAGAGAGGTTGGACGAGGACTTGGATCAGCTCACGCGAGAACTGACCCAGGAATCATTGGAAGGAAGAATGGACGCCGAGAAGAATCTCATTCTCATCACCAGCGACATCGAGAGGATAGGCGACGGCAGAATAGTCCACGGTGACGGCGCCGTGTATCAGAAGGTCAGCTTCGACGCCATAGTCTTCAGACCTGTGTTGCAGGAGGTCGTGGAAGGCGAGGTATGCGAGGTCCTGAAGTTCGGGGCCTTCATCAGGTTCGGCCCCCTGGACGGTCTTCTGCACATCAGCCAGATCATGGACGACCGCGTGGATGTGGATGTGGACAGTGGGCGGTTGATAGGAAAGGAC
>JAZGCT010000079.1:0-6876 GCA_036477085.1 Thermoplasmata archaeon
TTTGCCATTATCGGAATATGCATCCTTTCGCTCAACCAATCCCTGATTAGTTCTCCCCCCACCGAGGACCCTCCCATTCCAGAGACTATTACCGATGATGGATTCTGCTTCGGAAGGTCCAGTCTGCTAACAAGTGATTTTGTTCTATCGATCTGTGACGGCAAGGACGAGATGACCGCTAGCATGTTTGATTTGTCCACTGCGTGCATCTTCTTGATGTCGTCGAGCATTCGCCGCCTAATGACCCAATCGAGATTATAACTTTTCTCTATCCCGACCTACTATTTTTTTGGTAGCTACAATAAAGTTAATATGTTCGACCAGCATGGAGAGTCGTATGGAATCCCACGTTCAGAAGGCGATCGAGGAACTGAGGAAGGGTAATATCGTACTGATCTATGATGCTGACGGGAGGGAAGAGGAGACCGACCTGGTCGTGGCTTCTCAATTCGTTACGCCCGACAAGGTCAGAACACTGAGAAAGGACGGCGGAGGGCTCATTTTCATGATGGTCCACTCGGACGTGTGGAAGCAGTTCAAGCTACCCTACCTGACCGACGTCTATACCGATAACTGGGAGAAGTACCCGGTATTCAAGGCCCTGGTACCCAACGACATACCATACGACACCAAATCATCCTTTTCCTTGACAATAAACCACAGAAAGACCTTCACCGGCATCACGGATGTGGACAGGGCGATGACCATGAAGGAGTTCGCCAGGGTGTCCGCAGAAGCGTTCGAGCTTCATGACGGACACGCACTGGACATGTTCGGTCAGGAGTTCAGGTCGCCAGGTCACGTTCCGATATGCTCAGCGTCTACCGACATATTGGAGAACCGGTTCGGACACACAGAACTCAGCGTGGCACTGATGACGATGGCCGATCTGATACCGGTTGCGACCGGATGCGAGATGATGGCCGATGGTGGCTATGCGCTCTCCAAGGAAGAGGCGATGGCCTATGCCGGGGAACACGGATGTGTTTATCTCGAGGGGCGGGAGATAGTAGAGGCTTGGAGGAAATGGTCACAGTAATGGCTAGCGGGGTATTCGACCTGATCCACCTGGGTCACGTTCACTATCTCGAGGAAGCAAAGAAGCTCGGCGACGAGCTTGTTGTTGTGGTTGCCAGGGATTCCACGGCCAGAAAGGAGAAGCACGAGCCCATAACCCCGGAGGAGTTCCGCAGAGATCTGGTGGAGTCACTGAAGCCGGTTGACAGAGCGGTCCTTGGCGGGGAAGGTGACATGTTCAGGATCGTGGAGGAGCTGAAACCGGACATCATTGCACTGGGTTACGATCAATATCATGACGCCGAGAGGATAGAAGCGGAACTGAAGAAGAGGGGATTGGAAACCAAGGTGGTCAGGCTGACCGAACTGAACGGAGATCTTGACGGGACCCGGAAGATTATCAGGAAAGTGGTTGACTGGTTCTCTGCCAGCGAGAAGCTTCGCAAGGCCGAGGAGGGGGACGAATGAAGAAGATAGGCGTTGCTGACACAACATTCGCTAGTTACGACATGGGAGGATCGGCGATTGAAGAACTGAAGAACACCGGGACAGGATTCAAGATCGTCAGGTATACCGTTCCCGGTATCAAGGACCTTCCCGTCGCCTGCAAGATACTCATCGAGGAGCAAGATTGTGACATCGTGATGGCACTGGGTATGCCGGGCGCCCTTCCGATAGACAAGCAGAGCGCGCATGAGGCGTCCTCCGGGATTTTGGATGTCCAACTGCTGACCAATAGGCACGTGATAGGAGTCTTCGTCTACGAGGACGAAGCCAAGGACGAGAAGGAACTGGCTTGGTTGGCCGACAAGAGGTCCAGGGAGCATGCGGTCAACACTTACAACTTATTGTTTAAACCCCAAGAGCTCAGAAGGAAAGCTGGGAAGGGAATGAGAGAAGGGTTCGAGGACATTGGTCCTCTGGAGGTGAACAAATGAAGATAGGAATAGTGGTGAGCGAGTTCAACTACGACATAACTGGGGTAATGCTGGAACGGGCCAAGCAGCATGCGGAATTCCTTGGTCTGGAAGTCTCGGACGTTGTCGCTGTCCCCGGAGTCTACGATATCCCGATAGCCGTGAACAGCCTGCTCAAGAGAGACGAGATTGACGCTGCGGTTGCGTTGGGTGCCGTTCTCGAGGGCGAGACCGAGCACGACGAGATCGTCATGAGCCAGACCAGCAGGAAGATAGTTGATTTGTCAGTTGAGTATGAGAAACCGGTTGGACTCGGGATCACTGGACCAGGGATGACGAGGCTTCAGGCGGAACAGAGGATAGATAGGGCGAAGCAGGCCGTGGAAGCCGTTGCGAAACTACACAAACGGTTGAAGTGACCTTCTCGTTGCCAAATCTCATTTTCAATTTCGAAACTGATAACCAAAGGTTTATAGTCAATAGCAATCGTCTTCGGCGTGATATACTGGAATGTTGATATTCCAGAGAATCAGCAAGGGATTGAAATGGCAGACATAACGTCCATCGAAGAGGTCTTGAGCGACCTGGAGAACTATCCAGGTGTAAACGAAGCCGTCCTGATTTCTAGGAGCGGTATGCACATTGCGGGGACCGTTCCCGACGGCGCCCATCCGGAGACGTACGTGGCAATGTTCGCCATCCTTCTTGGCGCGGCTGAGACTGCCATATCCGAGCTCAAGGAGAGTTTGGACGCAATTCTCATCAATCTGGAGGAATCCAAGGTGATGGTCGTTAACGACGGTCCCAAGGCGCTCTACGTGCTCAGACTTGATAGCGATATCGATCTTCACGGACTAGAGACAAAGTTGCTGGAGACTTCAAAATCCATCGAGCAGTATCTCTAGATTCTCTTCATCCCTCTTCCGAACCACTCGGAAACGGTTTTAGCCACATATTTGGGAGAACCAGCTGGCCTGCTCTTCCCGTAGACTTTCGACCGGCCTTTCAGAATCTCTTCGAGAGCCTGTTCTTCTGTCTCAATGTTCGATTCGAAGACAGTCACACCTATCCCGACATCCCCTATCTTGTGGGCGTCGCTCCCGCCTGTGACCCCCAGGTCCAGTTTCTCCGCCAGAGCTATTGCCTTCTCGTTGGTGCTCTTGGGTGAACGCGCGTTAAGGCCTTCGATCGCGGAGAACCTCGTATTGAGAACCACCTTCTCTCCCACACCGGACCAGAATCTGTATGGATGAGCCACCACGGGGGTTCCACCCGCCCTTCTGATAGCATCCACAGTGTCCTGGGGTGTCATGTCCGGGGGTATCTTCTTATCCACTCCATATGCGATTATATGCCCCTCTAATGACGAGACCTCTATAGCCCTTATCACCACAAAACCTTCCATCTGCTTTGCCAATTCAAAAGCTTCCAGGGAGCCTGCTATCTCGTTGTGGTCCGAGATCGCTAGGCCATTCAGGTTCCTCGCCTTGGCTGTCTTGAGAATGTCCTTGATCTCAACATCTGTGTCCACAGAATGGGCGGAATGAACGTGAAGGTCCATCATCATCTAATCACGTGATCTTCGAACCTGGGGCGACTTCCTTGTCCAATGAGACATAGGCATCTCCCACCTTGAACGGGAACACCTTGTCATCCCCTGTAAAGAACATAGCCACCAGCTTCCCTTCAGGGGTCTCCAAATCTATGAAATGATTGGGAGCCACCTGCACACCTTTCTCAGTTCCCAGACCTATCCGCAGCCTGAGTTTCTTGAACTCTTCGAACTGAAGTATGGGCGCATCCTCGGTCCCCATGACCCTCGCCCCGGGTTCCGCGCCGGATCCGTCCACGAGCAGTGAAACAACATCTCCGTCTTCCGCGGCTAGTAGCATTCCTCTTGATTCAATCCCCCTCAACTTCGCAGGCTGAAGGTTGCACAAGACGATAATGTTCATGGCGTCCAGTTCCTCGTTCTCATAATGCCCCTTCAAGCCCGAGACTATGGTCCTCTTCTCCGTCCCAATGTCGATTCTCATCACCTGGAGCTTTTCCGCGTTCGGATGATCTTCCACGCTCAGGACCTTTGCCACACGGATATCCATCATGTTGGTCTCCTTTTCCTCCTCCAATTCCAATTCCAGTTTCTCAAAGAGCGGCACTGGTCTGGTCAACTTCGTTCCGACGGACACATCCTCTAAGGCGTCTTCCCAGCCGTGTTCTTCGATCGTATCCTCATTGCCCAGCATCTTCCACAGCCGGTCAGAGGAGTGCGGCAGGAAGGGATATGCCATTATGCACAGGGCCTGGACTATTCTCAGACAGACATACAAAGTCGTCCCACAGACTTCCTTGTCCTCCTTTATCTGCGACCACGGCGCCTTGGTGTCCATGTACTGGTTCCCGGACCTGGCCAGCTCCATCAATGCCTTGATGCCCGCCTTGAACTCGCATACTTCTAGATGATCGCCCACCTTCTTCCATTGGTCCTCGATCTTCGCCAGGGCTTTCTTGTCCACATCTTCTAGGTCACCCGGTTTCGGTATCTCCCCATAATTCTTGGCCGTGAAGCTCAAGGCTTTGTGCACGAAGTTACCGTAAGTTGCCACCAGCTCTCCGTTGTTCTTGGCGATGAAGTCGGCCCACCCGAAGTCCGCATCCCTTATCTCGGGCATGTTGACCGTCAGATAATACCTCAGCGAGTCCACCGAGAACTTATCCAGCAGGTCGTCGATTGCGAGGGAAATGCCTCTGGACTTGGAGAGCTTCTCCCCTTCGATCCTCATGAACTGGTTCGCGGGCACATCATATGGGAGGTTCAGATCTCCGTGCGCCAGCAGGACAGCTGGCCAGAATATCGTGTGGAAAAGAACGTTGTCCTTGCCCAAGAAGTAGTAATGCCTCACATCTGGATCTTGCCAGTACTCCTTCCATTTGTCGGGTTCTCCCTGCCTCCTCGCCCATTCAACGGACATGGTGAAATAGCCCATGAACGCCTCGAACCAGACGTATATCTTCTTATCCTCGTGACCCTCGATGGGAATGTCTATCCCCCAGTCTATGTCCCGGCTGACGGGTCTGTCCCTGAGCCCGCCTTCCAGCCAGGCTTCGGTTGCCTTGATGACAGGCGTCCTCCAGAACTCCTTGTCCTTGATGTACTCCCACAGAGGCCTCTCGAAGGCCGAGAGCCTGAAGAACAGGTGCGTCCTCTCTTTCATCACGGGGGCCTCACCGCAGTTCAAGCACCTGGGATCGATTAGATCTTCCGGGTCCAGTAGCTTCCCGCATTCGTCGCAGTTGTCTCCCCTGGCAGCATCATAGCCGCAGTGTGGGCACGTGCCTTCCACATATCTGTCAGGTAGGTACTTCCCGCATTCCTCGCAGAACGGGAGAACCATCTCCTTCTCGTAGATGTGCCCCTTTTCGTACAGCTTCTTGAACATATCTCTGGCCACTTCCTTGTGAGTGGGATCTTCGGTGCTGAGGAAGAGACTGTAAGAAGAACCCAGTCTCTGCAGACTCTTCCAGTTCAGTTCGTGATACTTGTTGGCTAAATCAGCGGGTGTGACCCCCTCCTCGTCCGCCTTTATCGTTGTTGGTGTTCCGTGCATGTCCGATCCCGATACCATCAGGACCTCGTTCCCCTTCATCCTCTGGAATCTAGCAAAGATGTCGGGCGGGAGGTAGCAGCCAGCAACTCCTCCTATGTGAATGACGCCGTTCGAGTATGGCCATGCGACTCCGATGAATATCTTAGCCATTATCGGTAGAAAAGTCTCAAAGGATTTAAAGGTTCAGTGTTGGAATGGCTCAGTCTATCCTCTTCAGACCCTTCCTGTATATGGTTCTGGCCAGTTCGGGGTACCAGTTCTTGTATTCGGTCCATGTTTCGATGTACTCTTCTTTGACGTCGGAAACCACCTTCGCCGGAACGCCCACGGCCACCTTTCTGCCGGGAATGTTCCTGCCGTGAGGTACGACCGCTCCCTCTCCTACGACCCCCCACTCGCCCACCTCTGCCCCTTGACCAACGATAGCTCCCATACCAATCAGGGCCCAATCGCGAATCGTGCATCCATGAAGTATGGCAGCATGTCCGACCGTCACCTTGTTCCCAACTCTGCACGGCCCGTCCGGTTTGGCGTGGACCACGCAGTTGTCCTCAATGCACGTCTCGTCGCCTATGAAGACCGCACCATAATCCCCCCTGATGCTGGCTCCTGGTCCTATCCAGCTAGCCTTCCCAATCGTCACTTCCCCGATGATGGTGGCAGTTTCGTGAATATATGTGTCCTTTCCGATCACCGGGACCTTCCCTTCCAGCTCGTACACCGCCATTGATGACCCTTCCTCTCGCCCTTAATGACTTCATCCCTTAAAATCTGAGTGGAATCCAGGTAGCCAGACATGCATCCCGAGAACCTATTCACATGGGTAAGGTTAAAGCCACCTTACGCATTTGCCCAACTGGGGCCCCCTATGATTGACCTGGAGCAGATAAGAAGGGACGTCGAAGCCTGCGAGCGCGGAATGAACGAGGAGTATTACCTGAACTGGTCAGGTCAGAAGGATGACCTTGACACCGCATCGGTGATGGACAAGTGCCCGAGTTTGGGTGAACGTGAGACGGTGGATCACATCTCCGCCAGAAGGCAGATAGCCGAGCCGGAAGAGGAGAGGAAGCTCAAGTACCTGCACGGGGTCACGGTCGGCTTCTACCTTGCCAACATCGTCAAGGACCAGAATGACGCAAAGGAGACCGAAGAGGCCAAGCTCACGATCGATGTGGACGGGGAGGAGATGGCTTACAGGATGTCTAGTGTGCACATGGTGAACGAGGACGACAGGACAAAGAGACACGCCATCCACGACGCCCGAATAAAGGCATCCGAGGGACTGAACAAGATACTCTTGGAGAGATGGGGAAAGCTGCACAACACTGCTG
>JAZGCT010000008.1:0-3578 GCA_036477085.1 Thermoplasmata archaeon
AGTAGGGTGAGCGGCTTCAGCTGCAACTTGATTTTCTTGCCGAAACACTTGAAGTTCGCGAGTGCCAGTTCCTCGATCACATTACCAACCTTCCTAGACAATTCGCGAATAGGCGATGCCTTGCATATTATGATTTCGGTAGTTGAATCTAGATCGCGCTGTCCCGTTTCGACAAGCTGCTCACATCCAATGTTGATCCAACACGCGCCTTGAGTGGTGACTAGCTTTGGCATCTTAAATCCTTGAAATGATCATTTTCAGGCGTGGGCCAGACCGTTTGTGCCCCGCTGATTTGTAATCAGCAGGTCGGGAGTTCAAATCTCTCCGGTGGCTTGTCAAGAGGACTTGAGCTGCAGTCCTCGGCGGCCAACGAACTGAGCGTAAAGCCGCACGGCCCGTTCGCTGGAATGCCATTTTCCCGACGTCTTGATGGCGGGCAGCTCTCCCTGACTAGCACGAAGCCCCAGATACTTCGTTGAGTGGGCACATCGTACCTTGAGGGTCCCAAAAGGTTTCAGCTCATCTTCTTGCGTCCCGACCTGGTCAAGTAAGTCCAGAAGAGAACGCGCCACTATGATCTTTAGGAAAGCTTCCAACTCATTGAGATCCCCCGAATGCCCCGATTCAAGGGCGTGAACATATCGATTCCTATCGGGCGGTAACACATGCGCTGGTGGCCAACTGTGTTTGAGAAAGTGTAAGTTTAGGAGGAGCCTCCCGATACGTCCATTGCCATCGGCAAAAGGGTGAATTGCCTCAAAACGGTGGTGCATCCACGATGCCAGCCCGAATGTCGATTCGCCTCTTAGGTCGCGCTCGGCGTACTCCTCCTCCCACGAGGCCATGGCTGTAACAACCTTCTCCGCCCTTGGTGGGGTGTGCATCGAGCCAGTAATCCGGACGTTCACTCGTCTCCACTGACCGGCATCGGGATAGATCCCTCGGAAGACCGTCTCGTGAAGCCTCAAGACCGTCTGCAGCCGGATTGGGGCTTCGAGCTGTTGAATCAAACCCCTAAATGCCGCTTCGTGTTGCAGCGTCTCCAACACGTCTGAGATTGGGCGGTTCCCAACGCTACGCTGTTCCAATAGGACCATCTCGACGTCCCGCCACGTCAACGTATTTCCCTCGATGGCGTTCGTACCCCATGTGTTCAGGGCCCCGGTTCTCTTCCAGACCGACTCCGGAAGAGCAGTCAAGGGGGTCCGGGTCAATAACGATTGCCGAAGTTCCAATAGTATAGATTCTCGCATGCAAGTGTGACATTCCATATCCAGTATTTAAAGATATATGGTATTTAGATAATAACCCGATAATCCCATACGTCATATAATCCCCGTCCTTTATGTATCCCCGGTCACCAGCCTTCAAACACTCTGAGAAGTTCCTTCGACCCTGGCGATTCGAAATCAGCAGGTCGGGAGTTCAAATCTTTCCGGTGGCTCTATATTCCTTTTCATTCAAGACCCCTATGTGGCTATGTCAAGAGGTGTCCTCTGAGTCTTACCCTTGGTGTACAGTTTATAGGCAACGTATATAGCTCCTATGAGAGCGGTCACCAGCGCCATTACGAAGTCCCCTGGCGCTTCTTGGATATAGAGACCGAGTACGTCGAACAGGTACGCAAGCGATATCCCCTCGCCCATCAGTATGAAGGCCACAAAGAAGATCTCTCCGATGATAACGGCAAAGATCGTCAGGATTATTCCAATGGCTATGACCCCGCCGGTAACCTTCTCAGTCCCCTGTGTCAGTGCGTATGCCACGAACATTCCGATGACAAATCCTGCAAAGAAGAACACGTAGCCCACGAAGTACGCGATCAATGCCCAGACCAACCCGGAGACGATGGCCGCCCCGAGAGCGTATGCAATGCCTCTCGAATAGTTTGGCTGCTGAGCTGATTTCCGTTCTTGGAGGGATCCGACCTGCGACCTCAGTTTGTCCACGCAAGGATTGCACAGCTGGACCGTTGACCCGTTCACAAGGATGACCTCCGAGCTGGGGCTGTGGCACTCTTCGCAGTTGTTATCGTGCTTCTCTGTCACATATGAGAGAGAACTCGTGATCTCGCTCAGAAGATTGGTCATTTGATTCGCATTTGGCGGTTTCCATTTGGGTGTGAACTGCATAACCACGACCCCCGATCGGACGGCGACCTGTCCCATGGATCCCACGATTTTCAACAGCTTCTTACTGTCCAAGGCCGTCTGGACCGCAAAGGTGTCCTCCTGCTTGGGAAATGAGACCTGAAGCGAAAAACTGCTGCCCAAAGCGGCCGCACTCAGCGCAACCTGGTAACCTCTGTACAGGCCGTAGACGGTCTTGTCTTTGACCTTCAATCCTGTTCTAAGAGCCACATCCTTCATGATGTCCTGAATGTTCACCATTCAACTTCCCCTCCCGTGGTTGTGCGCCTTCCATATCATACTGGGTCACCACAACAATCGATGAATGAGACTCATATTATTACAGTTTTTCTGTGAATCCGAATAGATCACTGGCCAAGAGGTGGTATCAGCCATGAAGGAGGTTATCTGAATTCCTGGACTATCTTCTCCAGTTCTTCCGCGAAGATCCGAACCTCATCCTCTGTGTTGTAGATGTAGAAGGAGGCACGAGATGAACCCCTGATGCCGTGATCATTGAACCAGGAGTTGTTGCAATGCATCCCACTTCTTATCATGACGTTGGCCACTTCATCAAGGATCATCGCCACGTCATGAGGTTCCATTCCGTCAACAAGAAAAGCGGTGATGCCACCTCTATTCTCTGCGCTCGGTCCGAGGATCGTCAAGCCTGGAATGTTGGACAGAAGGTCTGTGGCAATTCTGTTCAAGCTCTTCTCGTGTTCATGGATCTTCTCCATCCCGATGTCCATCAGGTACTTGACCGCGGCACAGGTGCCTATTATGCCAGCGAAGTTCTGGAGGCCAGCCTCGAATTTCTGCGGAGGCCTCAGCAGCTTGTAATCGTCGTAGGTCGTGTCCGCGACCGAACTTCCCCCCACCAAGAAAGTATCTAGGCTATCAAGCAGGTCATACTTCCCGTAGAGCACCCCCATGCCGCTCGGACCGCACATCTTGTGGATTGAGAAACAGAGAAAGTCCAAGTCCAATTCCTGCACGTCCATCTTCCGGTGCGGCACCGACTGTGCTCCGTCGAAGAGCACTAATGACCCATTATCGTGAGCGACCTCTATTAACTCCTTAGCGGGTACGGTCGAACCGTCCAGGTTGGACGCCTCTGCGATACTGATCAGCTTCACATCCGGGCTCAACTTCTCCTTGAGGTTCTCAATCGAAAACGACCCGTCATCATTCGACTTGACCGTTTCGTGTTTTGTCCCGGCTCTTTCTGATAGAACCTGCCAGGGCACGAGATTGGAATTGTGCTCCTTGTCTCCTCCCAGGACGATGTCACCCTTCTTCAGACCCAGAGTGTGAGCGAGCAGATTGACGCCTTCGGTGGTGTTCTTCAAGAAGATAATCTCTTCCGCTCTCTCAGCGTTCAACAATCTCTGCAATTGGTCCCTGCTCTCATCACACCTGATGGTGACCTCGGTACCGAACTTGTGA
>JAZGCT010000080.1:0-18488 GCA_036477085.1 Thermoplasmata archaeon
AGTTCGTACATCTTTGATTCCGACAACAAGACCGGCGACCTTCGGATAGAGTCTGACTTTGAATATGTGATAGTGGCCGGACACTTCCTGATTTTCAATTGTGAAGAGAGCTTCGATTCGAGGGATGCCACGGCAACCGTGAACGATGGTCTGCTTCAGAACTCCCGCCCATTCGAGGTCAGCGTCACCTCTCCGGTCAACCCTCAGGTCGAGATGTACATATGGCCGACGTCGATAGGCATCATCCTGCTGGGATTGGTCGGATTGCTTTACTGGAGATCATCCAGGGGTTTCATGCTAGAGGACCTCTTCGTTATCGGAAAGGACGGAAAGCTCCGGGTCCACAAGACCACGCGGACCAGACCTGACAGAGATGAGGATATTTTCTCCGGAATGTTGACAGTCATTCGAGATTTCACCGCAGACACCTTCAGGGAAGAAAAGGGCACCTTGAAGGCATTCGAGCTGGAAGAGGATAAGAAGGTCATCATGGAGTCTGCAGAGGGCTTCTATGTTGCACTGATATTCTCTGGAAAGGAACCCCGTTGGGCGGCGAAGTCGCTTGAAGCCTTCTCCCATGACATGGAGACCATGTACGGTCCTTTGATCACGTCTTGGTCAGGAGCCATGGATGAGTTGGGAGACCTTCCCGATATGACCGATTTCTTCATACATAAGAGAAAATACAGCGTCGGGGATTGGCAACCAACTGAAGATGAACTATCGTTCGAGGAAGCGGACTAAGCGGCCTGGGACTTTTTCAGCATTTTCAACCTGAAGATGTTTTCCCTTTCCAGCTCTTCAAGTCTCAACCTGATGAACGCCTCTGCTGATTTCAGGTCGGGAATGATTCTAAACTCCAACGCGTTGACCCTTCGCTTGGTCTTCTCTATCTCGTCCAGGAGCTTCCTCATCGTGGTCTCGGCTTCGGCTGCGACTATTATGTCCTCTACCAGGTCCTCGTAGGCCTCTGCTGCCTCATCGATACGCGCCGACGAGTCGATTATCCCGTATCCCCTTTGGTCCAGTCTCTTCCTGACACTCTTTGCATTTATCTGGGGCACAACGATGCCCATGACGTTCTTTGTGGCCAGTTCCATGAATGGTACTTCGATCAGTGACATTGCTGCGGACTTGACCCCTACTGCACCCTCGATCGCTTCCGCGACCGCGATCTTCTGTCTGGCAATCCTGTATTTTTCGGTGATCTGCCCTCGAATCTCCTTTGCCTTGTCCAGGACCTTGAAGAACTCCATTATGAGGCTGTCCCTCTTCATCCTCAGCAGCTTGTAGCCTTTCTCGGATAGCTTGATCCTCTTCCTGACTTCCAGGAGTTCCGATCTTGTGGGTTTGAACTCTCTCAATGCCATTATCCACTCTTCCTGTGCGCCGGGTGATACTTCTCTATGGTCTCTCTATCGATCTTGGTCAGCATGCTCTCGTCAACTTTGCTTAGCAGGTCCCATATAATCTCAAGGGTCTTCTCTATGTCCCTGTCCTCTTCTCTGCCCTGTCGCACGAGCTTGTCCTCAAAGAGGTCCGCGAAGTCCAGGAGCTTCCTGTCCCTCTCCGTCAGGGCCTCTTTTCCAACGATTGCCACCAGGCCTCTGAGGTCCCTCCCTTCCGCGTAGGCAGCGTAACACTGATCAGATACCTGCTTGTGGTCCTCTCTGGTCTGGCCAGGTCCTATCCCAGCGTCCATCAGTCTCGACAGAGATGGGGACACGTCCAGAGGCGGATAGATACCTTTTCTGTGCAGTTCCCTGGAAACGACCAACTGACCTTCGGTGATGTACGCGCTGAGATCTGGTATGGGGTGGGTGATGTCATCATCTGGCATCGTAAGGATCGGGATCTGGGTGATGGAACCTTTCTTGCCTTTGATCTTCCCCGCTCTCTCATACATTGTGGCCAGATCGGTGTACATATAACCGGGATATCCTCTTCTTCCAGGAACCTCTTCTCTTGCCGCTCCGATCTGTCTCAACGCTTCGCAGTAGTTCGTGAGGTCGGTCAGGATGACCAGGATGTGATAGTCATGCTCGAAAGCTAGGTATTCGGCAGCCGTCAATGCCATTCTCGGCGTGATCAACCGCTCGACCGCAGGATCGTCGGCGAGGTTCAGGAACAGAACAGCTCTCTTGAGCGCTCCAGTCCGCTCGAAGTCCCTCATGAATATCTGGGCTTCCTCATTTGTGATGCCCATTGCGGCAAAGACCACCGCGAAAGCCTCTTCCTTCCCCGGAACCTTCGCTTGTCTTGCGATCTGAAGGGCGATCTCGTTGTGTGGCAGACCAGATCCAGAGAATATGGGTAGTTTCTGACCCCGGACTAGTGTGTTCATGCCGTCAATGGTCGAAATGCCCGTCTGAATGAACTCCTTGGGCGAGTCCCTGGCGTAGGGATTGATCGCAGCGCCACCGATCTCGAGTCTCTGCTCTGGAATGACCGGCGGACCTCCGTCCAACGGATTGCCACTGCCGGAGAGGATCCTTCCCAGCATGTCCTTTGACACGTTCAGCTTGGCGGTCTCTCCCAGGAACTTGACGCTCGATGCTTTGTCGATACCTGCGGTCCCTTCAAAGATCTGAACCACAACCAGGTCCTTGGAAGTGTCCAGAACCTGTCCTCTCTTCGTTGTGCCATCCGGTAAGCCGACTTCCACCAGTTCTCCATACCCAACCCATTCGGTCTTCTCCACGAAGACCAGCGGACCGGCGATCTCGGTTATCGTCCTGTATTCCTTGCTCATGAGGTCACCTCCAGGTCCCGGAATTCCTTTTCCATCAGTTCAGTGACCACCTTGAGCTTTCCATCGAAGTCTTCCTCGAACTTCAGCTTTGCCAGCTCATCCCTCGATTTGAGATATGCAATATCCTTTACGGGGACTTCCAGGGCCAAGGCCTTCTCCGCAAGGTCTGAGTACTTCTTGATCTGGTTGAGAAGGATGAACTGCTTGTTCAGCTCGCAGTACGTGTCCACCTTGTGGAACGCGTCCTGCTGAAGGACGAATTCCCTGATCATCCTGGCAATCTCCAAGGTAAGCTGCTGTTCTTCGGGCAGCGCATCGGAACCAACCAGCTGGACGATCTCCTGCAGTTCCGCTTCGGTCTGAAGCGTCGCCATCGCCCATTCCCTGAGGGACGACCATTCGGGGTTCACCTCCCTGTCGAACCAGTCCTTCACTATCTGGTTGTAAAGGCTGTAAGATGTAAGCCAATTGATGGCCGGGAAATGTCTTCTTTCCCTCAGCTTGGTGTCCAGGGCCCAGAAGACCTTCACTATTCGTAAGGTTCCCTGCGTGACAGGCTCTGAGAAGTCACCACCCGGAGGTGAGACCGCCCCTACGACCGATACTGATCCCTCCTTCCCGCTGAGAGTTGAGACGCGACCAGCCCTCTCGTAGAACTCTGAGAGCTTTGACGAAAGGTAAGCTGGATACCCTTCCTCTCCCGGCATCTCTTCCAATCTGGATGAGATCTCCCTCATCGCCTCCGCCCACCTGCTCGTGCTGTCCGCCATCAATGAAACATCATATCCCATGTCCCGATAGTATTCCGCCATTGTGATCCCGGTGTAGACAGATGCTTCTCTTGCAGCGACCGGCATGTTGCTGGTGTTGGCTATGAGCACAGTCCTCTCCATCAATGGAGCTCCAGTTCTCGGGTCCTCCAGTTTCGGGAAATCGGACAGAACCTCGGTCATCTCGTTCCCCCTCTCTCCGCAGCCGATGTACACGACGATCTCGGAGTCGCACCATTTCGCCAGCTGATGTTCAGTGACCGTCTTTCCCGTGCCGAAACCTCCGGGGATGGCAGCAGTCCCACCTTTGGCCAGCGGGAAGAACATGTCCAGGACTCTCTGACCCGTGATCAGTGGTTTGTCCGGCATGAGCTTTTCCTTGCTAGGTCTCGCGAACCTCACCGGCCACTTTTGCATCAGTTCTAACTTGGAGCCGTTGTCGAGCGTGCAGACCGTGTCCTTCACGGTATACTCGCCTTCCTGTATGGTGGAGATTTTCCCGCTTATTCTCGGGGGAACCATGATCCGGTGCTCCACGTTCTTTGCCTCTTGCACGGTTCCTATGATCTGACCGCCTGTGACATCTTCGCCTACGCTTGCCGTGGGAACGAACTTCCATCTCTTCGTCCTGTCAAGCCCGGGAGCGGAGACTCCTCTCTTGATGTACTCTCCCATTTGCTCAACCAATACTGGAAGGGGCCGCTGAACGCCGTCGTAGATACTGCCCAGCAACCCAGGTCCGAGCTCTACCACCAGGGGCAAGCCAGTGTCTATGACCTTCTCACCCGGCCTGATGCCGCTGGTGTCCTCGTACACCTGGATGATCGTCTTGTCCTTCACGATCTTTATGACCTCTCCCATCAGCAGTTCTTCACCCACCTGGACAACGTCGTACATCTTAGGAGCAATGCCCGTGGCTGTTACGACGGGTCCTGCGACCCGGTATATCTCGCCTCTGCGTCCCAATGCCGACGATTCCGGTTCTTCCGTTCTCATTTCCACTATACCACCTCATCCAGTTTGATATAAATCAACGCCAATTGCCCTCTTGACCTTGCTTCTAAGGTCCTCTTCTTCCTCCTCACCCACGGATATGACCACAGGCTTGGGGCTATCCACCAATTTTGCCTTGAAAACAGCTGGAACTTTGGCCAGGGAGGTTGAATGGACTATCAATACGCCGATCCTATCGTCCTCCATGACCTCGGCAATCTTTGCCTCCAGACCCTCATCGGGAACCGCGTAGGTCTTTCTGATGCCAACGAGCTTGAAGCCCAACACGAATTCCTCATCACCCACTGCAGCCAGTTCCAACTCAGACCACCAACATCTCCTTCATCATATCGTTGCTCAGTCCAGCCTGCTTTCCTCTAGCGATTATCCTGATGTTCTCAACCTCTCTCTCCTTACGGGAGAAATAATCCAACACCGGCAGTATTGAGAGAGGATGAATGTGCGAATACTTGGTCGCACGCCTTATCAACGACTTCTCGAGCGCCCTCATCACATCGCCCAGCCCCTTCTCCTCGATGTCCTTCAGATGGGGTGAGACGATAGTTCGGAAGGAGGTTCCCTTCAACCTAGCCTCCAGTTGCTCATTGGGTATTTCTATCATCTCATGGAGGTCCGTCGCCGGTATCTCGAGCCCACCCTTCACGAAGACCTCGCCCTCGATCTCGCACTGAATGTGCCTTACCCTGAGCAAGGTCTTCAGGTTCAGTGTGTCGATCTCTCTCTGGATGTGCCTTCTGAAGTGCACGTTGGGCTCGGTCGTCGGGGGGATGACCTCCAGCAGGTATGAGTAGTACCTGTGGGTCAACGCATCTTCGAAGGGGGCCATCGTGCCCGACGTTTCCACCTTGTCATCGACCTCCTTCAGGGATTCCCAGTAGATGGTACCTTCCAGGCCGTCGATTATCTCATCTATGGTCTCCAGTTCCACAAGGCTCTCCAAGAACTGGGTTCTGAACGACCCTGCGGGTATGATAGTCTCCCAAATCTCCTCGTTTGTCGAGCCAGAGAACTTCCCCCTCAGTATGCTCTTGATGTTCCATACGTCCCATCGGTCGAGATATCTTGAGATCATGGTCCTCAGATGCCCTTCAGAGAACTCATATATCTGTGTGAAGACCTTCGCCAGGTTGTTCCTCGTTGCCATCTCTATCAGGTCCACTCCTGAGAGTTTCGCACCCAGGTTCAGGATTTCTTCAGCGTACTGTCCTTCACCGATCGACCTCGCTATCTGGGGGATGTCCATCTGCAGGTACCTCGTGTACACGTCCGGGCTCAAGAGCCATCTCTTCTTGGCCTTCACCCTTGCGCAGACGTACGGGTAGTTCCCACTCTCGAATGGTAGTGCCGATCGCACTTTCTCTTTCACATCCTTGGGAGTCGTCATTCTTCGCCCCACAAGAGGTCAGAGACTTCCTTTATCGAGTCGTCCCAGATCTCCCTGAGAGCCGTTTCATATCTGAGGTCTATTCGCATCTGGCCGTCCTGACTCTCGATTATGAGCCCACCGATGCAGTCCGTCGTCCCGGCGAAGTTGCCGCCCACCAGACCTTTCATAAAAGCGGAGTCCTTCTCGTTGCAGAACACCCTCCCTGAACTGATGTCGGTTTGGTTCTGTCTTACCAAGGACCTGAGAATGTTCTCGTTCTGTGGGAGATTCCCAAGTCGGTCAAGAGCTCTCTGATAGACGGCGTCGAGCATGTCCTTCTGACTGCCCAGCACTATCTTCTTGGATTCCAGCTCTGTTCTGGCGATATCCTGTGTGTTCATTCTCTCAACGAGTTTCTTGGATTCTTCTACCTTGGACTCAAATAGCAACTGCCCTGCGGCCTGGGCCTCCTTGACCTGCTTCTCCTTCTCTTGCTGGCCCTGCTTGATGATCTGTCGCGCTTCCTCTTTCCCCGTGTTGAGGATACTCTCTATCACTTTGTCTAGTGACATGGGTCTGTCGCCTTTTTTATCCCATTTTGCCCAACAACATAAGCGCAATGACAAGCCCGAAAATGACTATAGTCTCTGGTAGAACCATGAAGACTATACCCTTTGCGAACAACGATTCGTTCTCTGCCATTGCGCCTACAGCCGCTGCACCGACGACCTTCTCGGCCCAAGCCGTAGCTATTGCCGAGCCTGCCATTGCGATTGCTGCTGCCATTGCTATTAGTCCATCACCTATTTCGCCTGCCATTCTCATACCTCCTTAGACATTGCTCCCGGTTCTCCAAAGGGTTTGAACTTCTCTCCGTTTCCCTCGAAGAACTTGAGGAAGAATTCCACATAGTTGAGCCTGATTGCCTGAATACCCGCGGACAGCGCCCCCAGGACGAATATCATAAAGTGAGATAATAACAGGAAGATACCACCTAAGATAAGCCCTTCTATGGCCCCGCTGGCTACCCATGGCACCAGCATTTCATTGAACGCATTCGCCATTGCCCCCTTCGCCACGGCCACACCCGCCAGCCTTGCGTAGGAGAACATGTTAGCGAGGAGACCGATTATCTCTATCAGACCCATGGGTTCGCCGATTCCTATGAGAACAGCTCCAATTATCAGCAGTATCACACTCACATGCGAGATCATCCATCCGCCGAAATCGAATCCAAAATCGGTTGGAAATGCGATGTCCAATCCTATGGTCTGGCCTATCCATTGCGGGAGATCGATCAAGAAGACAGCCACTCGTGGCGGATAAGGTCTGTTGTAAGCCGTAACCAGGATTAGGATGAAGAAGGCGAAGAGGATCAACATCCATCCGACCTTGGCCATAGCATGTTTCTTCTTCCCCTTCTTGAACTCATTGATGAAACCGAATGTGTATCCTATCCCCAGGTGGATGAGAGCGGCTATCAAGGAGACTATTATGAGGTCCATCACGTCGTCGAGCTTATGGAAGAGCGGGAACTTCAGAGTCAGGAAACCTATCTCAACTTCCAGATGTTCCCAAATAGGGAACCCAAAGGCGTCCCCGAACAAAAACAGACCGAAGAACACCGAGAACACACCACCCCAGAACATGACTATCATTAGATTCCTGAAATCTGGCATGCTCTTCAGTTTCGCCTGCATGATAAAGGCGGTGACCATCATCGCTATCCCGTATCCAACATCACCGATCATGAAGCCGAAGAACAGCGGGAAGACGAAGAACAGGATCGGCGTGGGATCCAGCTCATCGCTCTTGGGGGTGGAGAACATGTGTATGAGGAACTCAGCCCGGCTTGCGGGTTCGGGATTGTCCAGGAGGACAGGCGATTCCTCTTCTTCCTTTTCTATCTCTTCGATGTAGAGCGTGCCTATCTTGGACAGGGAGGACTTGACCTCCTCGGTTCGTTCCTTGGGAATCCATCCATCAACGGCGAACGAGTGTTCTGTGGACGCGAATCTCAAAGGAGCTTCGGCCTTCTCCACCTGAACTGTAAGGAAATCCTCGGCCGACAGGACGAAATAAGCATGTTTCTCCTTGAGCTTCTCCAACGTATCCTGTGTTTGCCCCAGTCTCTTCTTGAGGTTCTTCTTTTCAGTCTCAAGGTCCTTGATAACCTTCACCGGTGGTCCTTCTCCCTCCGGAACCTCGACAGCCATGAAACCGCGGTCATTCAGGAATGTCTGAACCTCCGAAGCCTTCTTCTCGGGTACAAAAAGAGCAATGAACTTCTCATGCTGGTAGACCTCGAAATCTCGTGTGACCTGGGCCAGACCTTCTAGGGATTTGGATATCCGACCGACAAAGACATGTAGGTTCCCATAGCCACTGTACAGCCCCAGTGGGAGCGGAATGTGTGAGAACGGCTCCAGAGTCCTCAATCGAATGTCTATGTTGCTCAATCTGGATTCTATAAGCTTCTTGGCATTGTCCTCATCGGCTATCTGCAGTTCGAGACTCGTGATCTTGCCCTCTATCTCCCCCGAGACAGGGGACCCCTTCCTTGCTTGGGATTCGTCCAGTTCTAGAACCGAACAGATGGATCGAAGTTTGATCAGACTGCTGGAAGCCGAAGATGCCTTCTCTAAGGGCTTCCCGATCTTGAAGGTCTCATCCTCTTCTACGAAATCCAGGAGGTGCAGAGTCTCCAGAGAATAAAGGGCCTCTATTGTAGGTTCGAGGTCCTTCTTGGGACCCACAATAAGAATCCTAGACATCTGTTTTGGACGGAACAGCTACTACCCCCTCCTCGAAGCGTTTCAGCAACAATGAAACCGCCGGATCGATCTTCGCCTCTCCTTTCTGTTCAATGACCGCGGCCTCCTGCCTCCCTTGCTCCAGAATACTGGCAGTCTTGACCTCGATCTCCTTCTTGCCGGCGTCCAACCGTCCTCTAAGTGTTTCATCCGCCCTACGCCTGGACTCATCTTGAATCCGGAGTACTTCCTTTTTGGCTTCCTTCAAAATCCTCTCTTTCTCGTCCGTTGCCCTCTTCTTCATCTCCTGGACTTCCGCCTCCGCCTCTTTAACCTTGACTAATGCCTCACCCTTCCTCATAGAACCCATTGGTAAATGAAATAATCGACTTAAAGGTTTCGTGAAATGGCATCTTGAGGATCCCATAGCCAGTTGCTTCGAGTGGTCCTCGGTCTGTATTTGCCTTCTCCCTTTTCGATAAGGACACCATGCCAAGGTTGGATCATTGGAAAAAAGGGCTCCCATTCCTACTCAGGGGGTGCTATGCCGAGCCCCAATCCTATCGTCCCCAGCAGGTCTTCGAACGTTGGGTTCTTTGGTGTTATCATCACCCCGATACCTTCCTCTTCCAGCCGTTTTCTGGTGGAGTGACTCATGGCCGCGACTATCTTGTCATTCAGTATGTCCGCTACCTTCTCTCTTACCCCGAGTTCGTTGGCGATCTCCAGGAAGTGGGTCACCGTTCGGGCGCTGGTGAAAGCAAAGATATCAATCTCCCTTCGAATGGCCATCTGAATGAGCTTCGTGGGCTCGGACAGGTCTTCGGGAAGTTCGATCGTATATAGGGGCAGAACATGGACCTCCACTCCCATGTCTATCAATCTCTCCGCCAGCATCTTCGATCCCTTCGAGCTTGTCAGGACCTCCACTCTCTTCCCTACCAGATCATATTGGCTGGAAAGGTAGCTGACCAGTCCCTTGATTGTCACAACCTCAGGAACATCCGAAGGTTCCAAACCCACCTTTCTGAGAGATTCCGCGGTCTGGTTCCCAATGGCAATCACACGACAATGACCCAGCTGACTTAGGAAACGGTCCTTCGGAACATACGCGTCCGCGTTCTCAATCGCGAACTTGATCACATTCTCGCTCATGACCAGGCAGAGGTAGATAGAACGGTTCGATAGTGCAACCAGAAAACTACGGAACTCATTGCCCGAGACCTTCTTCATCTCAATCATCGGTGCCCCAACTGGATCGAAGCCCAATCCTCTGGCAAGCTCCATCGACTCTGGAAGCGATTCTATTGGTCGCATCAATGCGATTCGATTCAAATCTCCTCACCCGTGCCTTATCTCCGAAACCCATTCTGTCAGAATGCTCTCGTTTACCTCTTTGTCTACGGTTATGTGAAAGGGGGTATTTGCCCTTTTCTCACGTTCTATATCAGTAAAATATGAATGAAAGAATAAAAACATTGTCACATTCCTGGTGTTTCGACAGCACATGTGCATTTCGTCACACATTGTTACGATATCAGAGAGAAATCCAACGAAAACCGTTAAGTATTAATAAGTATGCGACGATTCGCTTATTTGTTATGAACATGACAGCTAGTTCCACTAAGAAAAACATTTCCTCGGAATTGGCAACAAGATGGGAAGGGTTGGACCTCAAGCTTCTGCCCATAGACCAGACAGACATCCAAATCCTCTCCATGCTGAGGCAGAACTCCAGGGCCGCTAATATCGCGATTGCAAGGGAGCTGGAGATAAGTGAGGCAACTGTGAGGAGGAGGATAAAGAACCTCGAGGAGAAAGGGATTATCAAGGGATACAGTACATACATCGATTACCAACTTATAGAGAATCCAGTCAAGGCATACGTCCACCTTGGCGTATCTAGCGAGAACAGGGATGACATCGTGAAGAAGATAGTCGCGCATAACAGGGCGGTTGCGGTGTATCGCGTTACTGGCGACTTCGAGATTCTCTGCGTGATGCTCTTCGTTGATATGTCGGAGATGCAGACATTCATCGATTCCTACCTGAAGATGGACGGAATCAACAGAGTCCTGACCCAGATCGTAATGAGTCCCTACAAGGGAGTTCCCTGGACAGGAGTCTGAGCACACTTTACATCAGGCCAGTGGGGACAAAGGGGAGGTAGAAAGGCGTATCGGCACTTTCAGGCAGGTCTTTGCTTCCGCCCAGGTTCTTGAGGATGCTTTCCTTTTCAGCTTCCCCATGAGCGATTCGCCTGCTCCATGGGCCACTGTTATGAGCCTCTTCTGAGCCATGATCGCACCCGTTCAGTGCTAATCGCACATGTTGTCTTATGATTTTTGATTGGACCTCCGCCTGAGAAAGATTAATTAACCCTCTGGGAGTTGCACTCAACGAAAGGGGGTCGAACTTGGCCATTGAGATCGAGATTAGAAAATTCAAGGACATGAACCTGACTGGAGGTACCGTCCTGGAGGCCTTTCCCAGCGTTGGACTTGTGAGCACCATCGCGTCGAGCTACCTGATTTCCACGCTCGACCTGGACCAGATATGCGCTCTGGAATCAGAGCATTTCCCTCCCATGTCCATGGTGTACGCCACCAAGCCCAAGTTCCCGGCTCGGATCTACGCCCGAGAAGACCTCAAGCTGGCCGTCTTCATCTCCGAGTTTCCTCCGCACACAATGCTCCACAGGCCGTTGGCGAAGAGACTTCTTTCATGGTCCATGGACCAGGGGTGCAGGAGAATACTGTCCCTCGAAGGACTTCCCAAACCGGGGTCCCATGATGTGGAACCTGAACTGAAGGGAGTCGGGAGCATTGATGCGGCACGCGCCGAGCTGGAAAAAAGTGGCATCGAGCAAATGAAGATTGGCATGATCCCTGGCGTGTCCGGCGTTCTACTGAATGAGGGGAGATGGGTGGGTTTCAATGTCATAAGCCTTCTTGCGGACGCGATTCCGGATAACCCCGATGCTTTTGCTGCGGCCAAGCTGGTCGAGGGCATAAACAAGCGGATTCCAGAGATAGATATCGAGTCCGAGCCTCTTCTGAAGCGGGCAGCGGAGATGGAGAACTACATCAACACCCTGAGAGAACAGGCAGAACCCGCCATGGGCGAACCGTCTGTGCAGATGTTCAGGTAACTAGACCATCAGGTATCCACCGTTAGCGTGCAGTATCTCCCCTGTCATGTAACTGGATTCTTCTGAGACCAGGAATGAGACGACCGAAGCTATCTCCTCCGGTTGTCCGACCCTGCGAACAGGAGTCGTTTCTATTCTCCTCTGTCTCTGTTCTGGTGAATCGGATGCGATTATCTCCGTCTCTATTGCTCCAGGTGCAACGGCGTTCACCCTGATGCCGTGGGGAGACAGCTCAAGAGCAAGTGATTTGGTGAATGCGATCACGGCCGACTTGGAGGCCGCATAATGAGCTCCGTGGGATGTACCCTTGAACCCAAGCATCGATGATATGTTCACTATGTTCCCCTCTTCTCTCTCAAGCATTCCAGGGACTACCGCCTTTGCACAATTAAAGCATCCGGTCAGATTGACATCGATAGTTCTCTGCCAGTCATCCAGTGACAGGTCCGAGAAGGTGCTCCTTTGATAGATCCCGGCGTTGTTGACCAATACCCCGATTTGTCCGAGATCATTGCCAATGTTAGAGACCATCTTCTCCACTGCTTCAGAATCCGCCACGTCGGCCTTGTACGACATTGCCTTCCAGCCCCTTTCCCCGATCTTCGTCGTGACCTCTTCGGCCCTTTCCTGGTTGCTCAAGAAGTTGACCGCAACGTCGTAGCCGTCCAAAGCAAGCCTCAGGGCGATTGCCTTTCCAATACCCCTCGAAGCACCTGTGACCAGAGCTACTTCATTCTCAGACATCCACCTGCCCCCGGACGGAAATGGGACGACAAGATAAAAAGATGGAGGTGTTGAACCCGTCAGGGTTCCAGCATGAACTGGACGAACTCCTGGACCGTCCTGGGTTCAAGGGTGTAGTTGCCTCTCTTCTGATTGCCGAGGGAATCATGCGGAAGAGGACCATAGTCGTGTCCTGGATAGACTTCCAGATCATCATCCATCTTCGTTATCTTGTTGAAAAGGCTGTCCCACAGCTGTTCCGAGCTACCGCCACCAATATCCGTTCTGCCACACTCGTTGATGAAGAGTGTATCACCCGTGAACAGGTCCTTGCCGATCATGACGCAAATGCTGTCTGGACTGTGACCAGGTGTGTGAATTATCTTGACATCGACATCTCCAATCTTCAGAACGTCCCCATCATTGACACCGATGTCTGACGAACTGGCACTGCTCATATGTTTGACTATGCTGGCCCCAGTACCGGCCTCTATCTCCGCGTTCCCACCCGTGTGATCTCCGTGACCGTGGGTGTTGATCACATACTTGACCCTGATTCCTTTCTGGGCAACCGAATCCAGTATCTTCTTTGTCATGTCTGATGGATCGATAACCACCCCCTCTTTGCTGGTCTCATCAGCAACAACATAAGCGAAGTTGGCTCCAAAACCTCCCTTTATCTGCTCGAGCATCATCTGGGGTCACTACCTCATGTGGTTCCAATCTTCGGCCCCGTATTTCTCACTGGCGACCTTGTCGGCCATGGACAGCTCATCCTCGCTCAGCTCCGACCTTTCGAATTCCACTCCAAGCGACCTCTCAAAGCCCCCTGCAAGTGCTGAAACGACGTCTTCGAAGGAGACGTGACTTGTGAGGATATCATTGATGCTGGTCACCCTCTCCTTGGCGCTGTCGATCAGTTTCTTCCTGGTCTTCTCGGATGGGACCTTCAGCAGGGTGAACATCCTCTCCAGGTCGATACTTATGAGTATTGTCCCGTGCTGGAGTATCACACCCTTCCTTCTTGTTTGGGCGTTTCCCGAGATCTTCTTCCCCCCAGCAACAATATCATTCAGACCCTGAAAGTGGGCGTCGATCCCCAGTCCTTCCAGTCCCTTGAGGATGCCCCCGCATATGTACTCATATGATTCAGGAATCGAATCTGGCACCGACCCCCAGTTCTCCGGGATGACGGCGCTGTAAGTGACCTCATCATCGTGGAACACCGCACCTCCTCCGGTTATGCGTCTCACGACCTCCACGCCCAGTTCATCGCACACATCGAGGTCCACCTCCTCGGCTAGGCTCTGGAAGTAACCTATCGAGACCGCCGGCGGTTTCCAGCCATACAATCGAAATGTGGGGGGAGAGTCGCCTGAGGCAACGTGATGGAGAACGGATTCGTCTGTTGCCATGTTCCTCGCTGCTGTGCTGTAGCCCGTGAGCAGAAGTCTAACCGTCATCCTCCCCCTCCAGACATTCCATGATCCCTTTGTAAAGACCCTCGAAGCTTATTCCGTACATGCGCACTCCCTTCTCCTTGAAGAAGTCCTCGAGTATCCTCTTGATCTCTCCTGACTCCGCCCTTGCTCCTGTGAGGTTCTCCTGCAGTTCGTCAATGGCCTGTTCTGGATGTGCAAAGAAATCCCCGGTTATCATTATCTCATTGATCGTATCGTCGAAGTCCATGTAGATCTTCAGAAACTTTCCTTTTGGGTCCTCGACAAGCACTTTCTTCTTCATTTATACGTCTCCTGTAGCTCCATCTGAAACTCGCTCTCGGTCAGATCTCTTGGGTAGTTGTAAGGTCGTCCTATGGGTCTCTCGTTGTAGTACGGCCTGTTGCAGCCTTCGCAGCCTTGGGTCTTGAAGATCTCAGGTGGAATGGCTTCCAGTTCCGTCCCCTCTGGACCGAAGGACGATATCGCTCCTCTATTATCAAAACTTATCCCTTCACCTCTCTGAGAAGTTATCAGGTATTTCGCTAATTGGATGTTCCTGTATTGGGAGAGCGACGGTGGGTCGGATTTCTCCATCCTCGTTCCCCTGCAAGGTGTGAAAGCGAATAGACCGATTGGTATCTCCCTCTTCACTATCTGCTCCATGACCTCGACCATCTCCTTCTCGGTTTCTCCAAGCCCGACGATCACATGTGTCCCGATCCTGCCCTCGAATAATCCGCTGGCCTCGAACAGGAAACGCAGGTCACCTTCCATTGATCCTCCTCTCAGATCAGGGTAGAGCTCTCTTGATGCGACATCCAGTGGAAGCCCCACATATTCTGCACCAATCTCGAGAAGCGTTTTGACATCCCCCATCCTTCTGGTCCTCATCTCAACGCTGATGGGCAACGAGGAGATATCATTCATTCTCTCCACATAATTGGAAGCCTCTTGGATGTGTCCTTCGCTGTTCACTATCTGAAGGCAGATCCGCGAGAATTCGTCTTGCCTTTCAGCCAAAGCCTCGTATACTCTTTCCTCATCGTGGGCGGGCCACGGCACTCTGCAGAGGTACTCTCCCGGTGCCTGGCTTGTTCTTGCCCTCGTGCAGTAAGCACAGTTAAATGCGCATTTACCACCGTTCATGAAGTGTGCCGTTCCGGGCCTGATCTCAGGATCGCCCTCGGCCAATCCAAGTATGTTCGCCGTCCCAAGTGCAACGTGTATCAAAGGATGCAGCACTCCTCTCTCCATTCGATCTCCAGCCCCTTCTTTACGGCAAGATCGCGAGATGGCTTTGAAGGGTTGACTATGCGGTCGATACCCTCATCCAGGGCCATGATGTCCAGTTCCTTCCTGTACCTTCCGCCCGGTCTCATGCAGCCCAGGTAGACCTCATCAAATGAATCCCTTGCGAGTTCAATGACCTTCCTCACATCCCGAAGAGAAGGCGGTGGTACGTCTCCAAGTTGAGTCCCTTCCGTGGGGATGAAGACGTTCAGGACAACTGACCGCGTCCCGAATCCGCTCAGAAGATCCAGTGCCTCCAGTTCACCAGCCAGCCTTCCCCTGTTCAATCCGATGGTCAGGTGCGGAAACGTGGGAATCCGGCGTGACAGCCAAGAATACGATTTGATGAAATCACTGGCAGATTTGTCCAGGCCGTAGATGTCTCTTATCGTTCCATCGTCTACAACGAAATCGAATGATACCATGTCAATCAGTTCGGAAAGCTGTTCTACTTCGTTTTCATCCACGAGTCCTGTGTGCCCTATCTTTGTGGATTCCTTCGGTAAGGAACTGAGATCGTCTAGATGCTGCAGGATTGGCACCTTTCCCTCGGCATCGCATCCACCCGTAATCAGATATGAACTGGCGTCGGGTAATCCGTCCAGTTCATGCACGTCCGGCTTGCCTTCCAGATAGTTACCGGCGCAGTGCAGACAGTTTAGCGCACATTTCCTTCCTGTGACGCTTATGGGGATTGTTCTGGTTGGACGCACGAATGAAATCTTGCTCACTTCTATCTTTCCTGTCCGCATGGGTGTATGACGAATATCCCTTTAGAAGTTTACAATCCAGAGCGTGTCGGCAATATGATCCACCGACTGCTGCGGTAAGGGGTCATTCGACCCTCTTGTGCCCGGCAGGTCATCCGAACCTGCCCCCCTCCGGAGATTAAACTCGTTACACCCGCAAGAAGCTCCAACTGGAAGACCAGGGAAAGACCAATTATGAGAACTAGTATCCGGCCCACTGGAGATGTGATTCTCCGCTTCATTGACAATCTCCTCCATGTCGACAATCAACAGGACTGGCGTACATTTTGGTATTCCGTTCTATCTATAAGTATCTTTTTCACTACTTGGCAATGTCTAATATACCACAATCACTTATTCGTTCGTCCACGAAAGAAGGAGGGTAGGAAATGGTCGCACAACCACCTATGCCGGGTATGGGCTACCAGCAACCTCCACCTTATTACCAGAGGGAGCTGGAGACCCTGAAAGGTCTGAAGCACATCAACTGGGGAATAATACTGTACATCGTGGCCACGCTTCTTATGTTGCTGACCGCGCTCGTTGTTGTCACCGCGATATCTGTTGCCGGAACGTCAGGCCCGACTCCGTATCTGGGAGCCTTGGTTGGCCTGGTTGCATTGGCCTGTGGCGGTCTATTGTTGTATCTGATAACCATCGTTCTCTGGTTACTCGGGATCTATGAGATGAACAAAGGCAAGGATGAGTTCGGCTCCGAGCATTCTGCGAATGTAGGCAAGGCGGTTATTCTCATCGTGCTGTTCATTGTCTTTGCCGTGATCAGCATTGTCGTTTCGACGGTCCTTGCGATCAGTTGGATGTCTCCAACCGTTACCCCATCCGAGGTCATTGATTCACTAAGACTCACTGTTCTCATTGGTGGAGTAATTGGTATAATAACCACTGCCATGCTGGGCTTGGCCATCGTTTACCTGGCAATCTCACTCTGCGAAGAGAAATACAAGAAGATACTCTGGGCCGCCTTCGCGATTGATATGATAGTCACTGTCGTGGGCACGGCGATTGCCATAGTCGTCATATACGGGGATCTGAGCTTTATCACTGATATCAACGACCTATCCAACATCTCGAGCGCAGGAGATCTGGCCCGAGGGATGACCTTCATCGCTTTCATCCTGTTTCTCTTGGCTTACAGGCATGCATACAATAGAGTTAGAACCGGCGAGCTCCAACCTGCCCCGATGCCATTCCAGCAGATGGGTCCACTGCCACCTCCTCCGGGTCCGTATTATCAAGCGGGTCCACCAGGGGTAGCCCCACCTCCGAACGTATGCCCAATGTGTAACTCGCCAGTAGTTCCAGGTGAAACGTTCTGCGCAAACTGTGGAGCGAGGCTCCAGGGCTAAGGCAGGTAGTCGACGGACATCTGCTTCCTGATCGATTCACAGAAGTTCTCATCCAGAGTTGGGTCTCTAAACAGATCCTCTGCTACCTTCTCGCTCGGGACGCCATCTCCCGCACCTCTTGAGACGGTTTCAACGACCCTACGTGCAGATTCCTTATTTTCCAAGAGCGATGCTAGGACCTGAACGAAGTCTTTGATCAGATCGGCCGACGAAGAGAAATAGAGCTTCGAATATCTGTTTGCGAGGTGTTCGGACACAACATGCACCAGTTCCTCGGCTTCAAAATCCTCGACGAGTGAGATTTTCCATACGTGTCTCACAAAGCCTAATGGACCCATCTTGTCGATCGTGTCAGCATCATGCACGACCTTCGCTTCAGGTGTTTCGGCCTCGACCTCTCCGTCATGAGCCTCAATGCAGTGAGTGACCATTTCAATATCCTCGGGATCCACGCCGATTTCTGTCAAGTACTCCTTCGCCGATTTGACCCCTGCAAAACAGTGACCCTTGTTCCCATTTATAAGACCAAGATCATGAAACCAACCGCCGGCTACGCAGATGTCATGTCTCGCACACTCGACATCGGCCAAGTATTCGACTATCTTGTTGACCCTGTGCAGGTGCTGATTGCCCTTGGATTTCCCATCGAACGCCACGACCCAATCCATGCAGATCGCGTAGTCCATTATGACCTCCAACTTGTCCTCACCTATTGTCATGTATATCTCTCCCTCCACCAGGTGGTGCCTGGAACAGGAACCCTGGGGTCTCCATCATAAGATATGTGAGCCCCCCCTCCTTCCACGATTGACTCGGGTAAGATGCCCTTCAACAACTCATCTCCGTAGATCATCTGGCCATTGTACTCCATCCTACACCCCGGACCTCACACTACATATGCCCATTCAGAATTCGATATAAAGGGCTTTTGAGTAAGATGGTCAGGAAGACTTCTCGATCGCTATTGAGATCTCTTTGTCCCCGATGGTGTAGCCCTTCAGTTCCTCGTGCTTCTCAAGGAGAACCTCCTCAGAAAGCGTCTCACGCTTAAGATAATCCTCCCACTGGCCCAGTACTTCGGCCACCCTTCCCGTGCTGTCCTCGACGAACA
>JAZGCT010000081.1:0-3583 GCA_036477085.1 Thermoplasmata archaeon
CCAATAAAGCTAAGGAACTGGGTCTGGATGTTTCCAAGGTCGAAAAGAGGCTCCAAGCTGCAGAGGAGTCAATGGCTGATGGCGACCAGAGCGGCATGGAATAATCGTTGAAGAAAGTCGGCGAGCTTCTCGAGGAGGCAAGAGGGGTACTATCTGCAGCGGAGATTGACACTTATCTGGAATCGGTTCGGGGAATGGTGGAAAGGGCCAAGTCGATCGGCATCGAGGTAGGAGACGCCGAGGGTATACTCGAAGACACAAATCAGCCGGACCCTGATGACATCGAGAAGTTGAGGGCCGTGATCGGAAACGCCGAAAAATCGGCGACCCAGATGATCGCTGATTTCATTGGAACAAGGTCTCCAGCACTCAAGTTGAAGTATCCCCAGAAAGGTCTCCAGGCCGACATATGGAACAAGTACGTATTCGAGATAGCGAACGAAGGCAACACCGCGGCAAGGAACATCGACGTCGACTTCTCAGGAGACTTCGAGGTAAAGGGACTGGAAACGATTTCGCACATCGATGCAAAGGAGACGAAGGAGGTCGAGATCGGCCTCAAACCCACCAAAGAGGGCGAGACGCCCATCGATGTCAAGGTCTATTATCAGAAATATTTCCACGAGGAGAAGTACTGCTTGGAAGACCTTGAGAAGATTTCTGTGGAGTCACAGGGCACGTACCTCGTGGAGGATGTGTTCCTTATTCACCGGGATGGCAGGTTGATGGCGCATGAGACCCGCAAGTACAAGGAAGAGATCGATGAGGACGTGTTCAGTGGTATGTTGACAGTCGTCCAGGATTTCGTCAAGGACTCGTTCAGGAGCAAGGGCAAGGTCGGTTTGAAGAGGCTTGACTTCGGAGAGAGCAAGATCATGATGGAAAGGGGGAAGCTGTGCTCTGTCGCTGCCGTACTGGTCGGCCAGGAGCCGAAACTCCTGCCCCTGCACATCCTTGAGGTCATTGCTAAGATCGAGGAGGAGTTCGGTGAGATTCTTTCAAATTGGACAGGTCTCATGAGCGACCTTTCCGGCATTAGGGAATTCATCAAGGAATTGATCTTCGTGACAGACAAGAGGGAAGCCCTCACCGAAGGCCTGGAGTCATCGCTGGTCACTAAGACGTTCGGTGTTGAGGGAGCTCAGCAGATAATCGATGAAGCTAGAAGGGTGATCGAGACCGAAAACCTGGACACGGCTTGGGAGTTCGTGTCGGATTTGGGCAGTGCCGCTGGCTTCGAAGGAGCAGAAAGCGAATTCGCGTATCCTGAGACAACCCTGTCACCTGAGTTCCTCAAAGAACTGGGAGAATTGGCTGAAAGCACCGAGTTCAGAGGTCATGTGGCGATGATAAGCGAGATTGTCCAATGCGTAACCCAAGCTCGGAGGGATCTGGATCTAGGTCCGAACTTCCCGATAAGTTTCGTTGTCATTAAACCGGACGACGAGGCTTCCACAACGGTCATTTCCGATTTCAAGAGGGTGATACAGGACCATCTCAGAGCCAAGGAACTGTTGGTGGTTCCACCGGGCGAGGAATGGGAAGGTCTCGACCTTGAGATAGAAGTCAATGTCGACAAGATTGTGGAGGTCTATCCGCAGTGGAGCAGGAAGATACAGATGCTACTGAAGTCCCAGTCGCCATGGAAGATCAAGGCCGGTCTGGACAAAGGCAGTTACAGCCTCGGGATCGAGGGTCAGAAGGTCTCCATAGACAGCAGCATGGTCACGTATGAGGTCTCTGTTCCAGATCACGTAGCCGAGTACCGGTTCGGCAAGGGTGGGATTTACATAGACAAGACTCAGACCGAGGAGCTCATTGCGGAAGGTTACACCAGCGAGATCATTGACGGTATCGAGAAGACCCGGGAAAAAGCCGGTATAGAAGAGGAGAATTCGGTTGAGATAAAGATCTGCGTAAGTGAAGAGCTCAAGGCCCTTTTGGAGGACTGGATAGACGATATAGTCACCGAGGTCAAATGCACTTCGTTCAAGTTCAGGCCCTCAGATTGGCAGGGGGATGGAGAGAGCCACAGCGTCGAACTGAGGCTGGGGGATGAGCAAGTCAGGATCTATATGAAGGAGTCTGCCGAAGTAACGGCCTGACACATTTCCCTTTCTTCTCCACGCCGAAAAAATCTATATGTTTGAAGTGGATATTTGTGGCGCGGCCGGGGTGGGGTAGACTGGTTATCCTAGGGGACTGTGGATCCCCCGACCCGGGTTCAAATCCGCACTGGTTGACTCCATTGCGGTGAAATTCTCGGTCCCGGCCCTCCTTCTTTGGAAAGATTTTTAATCGGTGTGAACATAACATCGACAGCGAAGGGTCGCGTCGATGAGAAATTCGTGGCCCCACGGTTTACCTCCCGGGGGAGGATTGCGATGATAAAGCAAGCCGAGAAAGAGTATTCTCCTGAAAGATTGGAGAAAAAGGTGCAGAATTTTTGGAAGCTGTCAAGGGCATATGAGAAGACCAGGGACCTGAGGGAAAAAGGAAAGAAGTACTACTTCGTGGACGGGCCCCCCTACACCACTGGCTCAATCCACATGGGAACAGCCTACAACAAGATCCTGAAGGACGTCATAGTCAGGTACCGCAGGATGCAGGGTCTCAATGTGAGGGACCAACCTGGATTCGATATGCACGGCCTTCCCATCGAGGTCAATGTAGAGAAGAAGCTCAGCATTGTGAACAAGAAACAGATCGAGGATCTTGTGGGCGTTGAATCATTTGTGGACAGCTGCAGGGAGTTCAGCCTTGACCTACAGGAGCAAATGACCGATCAGTTCAGATCGCTTGGCGTTTGGTTGGACTGGGATAACCCGTACAGGACGATAGATAACAGTTACATCGAGGCCGTTTGGTGGACTCTCCAAAAGGCACATGAGAAGAAGATCCTGGACCGATACACTAGTGTGTTGTCATGGTGTCCAAGATGTGAGACAGCGATAGCGGATGCGGAGATTCGACATAACGACTTCGAGGATTATTCCATACTCATGAAGTTCCTTCTCAAGGGGAGGAGCGGGGAAAGCCTCCTGGTCTGGACATCGATGCCTTGGACATTGCCTGCGAACATGGCTGTCGCCGTGAATCCTGAGTACGAGTATGCCAAAGTGGAGATGACCATAGAAGATAGGAAGGAGGTCCTCTGGCTCATGAGAGACAAGGTGGACGAGGTCGCCTCTCTCGTGGCCGTGACGGACTTCCAGATATTGGAAATCGTCAAGGGAAGTGATATGGTTGGATGGGAGTACTTCCATCCTTTGGCCTCCCGGGTCCCCTATCAGAATGAACTGTCAGGTGAATGGATCCACAAGGTACTGAGCTCTGAACTGGTGGAGGATGAGAACACTGGTGTGGTGCATCTGGCCCCCGGGCACGGCCCGGAAGGCTACGAGATTGGGGAGGCCCACGGAATACCGCTTTTCTGCCCCGTGGATGAGGGCGGGTACTTCACAGATGAAGCTGGGCAATATGCTGGAAAGCATGTAAGAGAATCGAACAGCATTGTCGTCGAGGACCTCAGAAGGGAGAGATGGCTGTTCCACGAGGGCAGGACCACCCGCAAGATCGGCCA
>JAZGCT010000082.1:0-3023 GCA_036477085.1 Thermoplasmata archaeon
CGGATCATTGAGCGCCACATGGGGCAAGAAATACCGGGAACCTTTCGAACCACTGGTACCGGACTTTGAGCATGTCGTTTACGGTGACATCGATTCCCTGAACGAGCACATGTGCGAAGACGTTGCAGCCGTCCTGCTTGAGCCCATACAGGGTGAAGCGGGCGGGAGGTTGCCTCCGGATGACTACCTTCAACAGGTGCGGGAGGTCTGCGACGAGCACGGTTCATTGTTGATAATGGATGAGGTCCAGACCGGTTTTGGGAGAACTGGAAAGATGTGGGGCTTTGAGCACTATTCGATCGAGCCGGACATCATGTGCGTTGCCAAATCTATCGCCGGCGGATTCCCGATGGGGGCTATGATAGCGAGGGATGAGATATTCGACCTTCCTCCAGCCAGTCATTCGACGACCTTCGGCGGCAATCCGCTGGCATGCGCCGCTGCTTTGGCATCGATAAAGTACATCGTGGACAGGGGTCTGTGCGAGAGAGCGGCCGAGATGGGAGATCACCTACTGACCAGACTGCGAGAGATCAACAGCAAGAAGATAAGAGAGGTCCGAGGGAAGGGACTGATGGTCGGGGTGGAGCTGAAAGAAAGGGTGAAACCCGTCATTATGGGACTGGCAGAGAAGGGAGTTCTGGCCATATCCTCCAGAAGTACTGTGCTACGATTCCTGCCTCCATTGGTGATAGAGAGGGAGCAGATCGACTTCGCGGTGGACGCGTTGGGGGAGCTGATCGCAGATGGATGAACTGGAATTGCTCAAGACGATGGTCTCGATGTATTCCCCGACGAACAAGGAGGAGCAGTTGGCAGATTACCTGGTCCAGACGATGAACGAGGATGGCTTTCGATCTCACATTGATGAAGTTGGGAATGCGGTCGGCATCATGGGAGAAGGTCCCGAGGAGATCCTCCTCGTGGGTCACCTGGATACCGTTCCCGGAGAGATCCCGGTCAGGGTGGAGGACGGAGTACTGCACGGCAGAGGAAGCGTGGATGCGAAGGGTCCACTGGCTGCGATGATCTGTGCGGTCTCAGATCTGGAGAGCACCGCCGGGAAGAGGATAACAGTCATAGGTGTGGTTGATGAAGAGGGAGATTCGCAGGGAGCAAGGAATCTACTGGACAAGTACGATCCCGTATGTATCATCATCGGAGAACCGAGCGGTTGGGATTCGGTCGCCATAGGCTACAAGGGTTGCCTCAGGTTGCGGTACCGGATGGAAGAGGTCAACAAGCACACAGGAACACCGGACCCGACCCCTGCGGAGATAGGAGTGGAGTTCTGGAACGAATTGCGCGATTACTGCCGTTCCGAGTTCGGGGATTCGGACTTCGAATCACTGACACCAAGATTGGTTTCCTTCAATGCGGAGAACGACGGGCTCCGCACAATAGTGGAGATGCAAATAGATGTGAGAGTCCCGCCTAAGGCAGTCCTGGAAGAGATTAAGGCTAGCATTGAACAACTTGGCAACGGTGATCTGCATTGGGTATCAGAAGAAGCACCCATAGTCTCCAGCAAGAACAGCTTCCTGACGAGGGCTTTTGTCTCGGCGATAAGAGAGGCGGACGGCTCGCCCACCTACAAAAAGAAGCTCGGGACATCAGACATGAACGTGCTGGGCAACCACTGGGATGTTCCCATAGTAGCATACGGCCCGGGCGATTCCAAATTGGACCACACCCCCGACGAAAGGTTGAGTTTGGATGATTATTCTGCAAGCATCAGAGTTCTGAGAAGTGTTTTATCAAGCCTGACCGAAAGGGAAAAATTAGATTAGTCAAAAGACCATCTACGAGAGAATGCCCAAGATAGCGGAAATCCTCGCGGACGATTTCGAGGGAAAAGAGGTCGAGATCAAAGGCTGGATCTACCGCACCAGAAGCAGCGGGAGCTTGGTGTTTGTAGTTGTAAGAGATTCTACCGGAGTCATTCAGGTCACCGTCAACAAGGATGACATCCCGGAGAAGGATTTCTCAGACGCGGAGAAGGCGCTGATAGAGTCCTCTGTGATTGCGAAGGGTAAGGTCGCAAAGGACGAGAGGGCACCCGGCGGGTACGAGATAAGAGCGTCGGGATTCAAGGTCGTGGGTTTTGCTGAAAAGTATCCCATAACGAAGGACCAGAGCACCGAACTCCTGCTTGACCAAAGGCACCTGTGGATTCGGAGCAGGAAGATGACCAATGTTCTGAAGATAAGGTCCACCGTCTTTGGGGCGATTCACGATTACTTCAGGAACAACGGCTACTGGGAGGTCCAGGCGCCCATTCTGACACCGGCAATGGTGGAGGGAGGTTCAACGCTTTTCAAGGTGGACTATTACGATAAGGAGATATACCTCGCCCAGAGCTGGCAGCTATACGCGGAAGCGATGGTGATGGCACTGGAGAAGATATACTGCATCGCACCGTCCTTCAGGGCGGAGAAGTTCAGGACCACGAGACATCTTACTGAGTACTGGCATGCCGAGATGGAAATCGCATGGGAAGGCATGGACGAGTGCATCAGCGAAGGAGAGAAGCTGATATCCCACATCTGCCAGACCGTGGCGGAGAGGAACCTGCCGGAACTGGAAGCGCTGAAGAGGGACCCCGAATATCTGAGATCGCAAGTGCCGCCGTTTCCCAGAATGAAGTACGACGAAGCCATCGAGATGCTGCAGAAGAAAGGTATGAACGTTGACTGGGGCAAGGACCTGAGGACCCTGGAAGAGCGGGCATTGATGGGAAATCTTGACAAGCCGTTGATAGTCACACATTACCCCAAGGAGATAATGGCATTCTACAAACCCAGGGACCCAGAGAACCCGGACCTTGCGTTGTGTTTCGATTTCATTGCGCCGGAGATCGGGGACGAAATAATCGGAGGGTCGGAAAGAGATGCGGACATAAACGAGATTATCAAATCCCTGGAGAGGGAGGGAGAGGATATTTCAAGATACGAGTGGTATCTTGACTCCAGAAGGTTCGGCTCGGTTCAGCACAGCGGTTTTGGCATGGGGATAGAGAGAGT
>JAZGCT010000083.1:0-4657 GCA_036477085.1 Thermoplasmata archaeon
AACCCTCATAGTAGTGATAAGCGAAATCCACATTCTCGAAGTAATTGAGGACCCCCGTGCTTTCACCCACTATCAGATCATAGTCACCGTCGTTGTCCATATCGGCAAATGCGGGGTTGCTCCTTGACCCTATGTATATGTCCTCCTCGGAAAGATGACCGAACTTTCTCGTAAGGTTTGGCTTGAGCCAATCTGGGCTAGCATCAATGGCTTGAAGGGCAATAGCAGGGAGACCTGCACTCTCGTCTGGAAGGGGCATTTCCTTCAGCATTCCGGAGGCGTTGTCGTAATAGACATAATACTGCTTACCCGCAGGTATCTCAATCTCCTTCGAGATGATTTGCATGGGGGTTCCCCGAGTACTCTCCTCCATCCCCCGAGTCATCTCTTCTGCCCCGAGCTCGAGGGTTTGACCCTCAGAATCATTCGCATCTCTTACATCACTTCCGTAGGAGTACGTGTTACTCGAAAAAAGACTCATCAGTACTATTGTTACGACTATGGCTGGAGAAAATCTTTTGCCCAACACATATCCACCTCCTCGATTTCAATCTACAGCCCCATATTTAACATTTTTCACAACGATGGAGCCGGTGAGAAAACATACTTAGGATATCGATCCGAAATGGGACATCCATGTTCCAACCCCAGCAATGCTAGGATACACCAACCACATATAGACTTTACAGCAACCATACTTTACATCATGTAACACAGATACACGTTACAACAAGAGGGATTTACTCTCGCAAACCAACTCCTGAGAATTGAAAACAAGTGCGATCGTTTCCGAGCAAATGCAGTGAAACCCACTCCCAACGCCAACACATCCCGTTCCAACTGCTTTCAGTCTAGTTCGTCAGAACCCAAACAGTATCCGAAGGCACCCATATCCAATATGCCTGGAAAGGCTCCATAACAGAAGAGTCTGTCATGCGTTGAAGATGGTAGGGCTCCACGTCAGAGATTCCTTCCACCTTGTATTCTGAGATCCCGGACAAGGCATCCCCCACGAGCCTGGCGTAAGGGGAACTATAGCCAATAAGATTCCATCCAGCAATCAAGTCATAGGTTATTGATGATGGCACATCACCCACGGCGACGATTGTATCAGCCACGGTCATGTCAATCCAATATCCTCTGCCGAATTCAAGCTCCTGGAAGTCCTGATATGGTTTGTCTTTGGAGATGGACTTCCACGGGTCCACCGCATCAGTGGGGTCGAAATAGTGAATCACGTTGAAATTTCCCGATATCTGACTGAGATGAGCAGGGTTGTCGTTGATCACAGGCAAGGCCAGTGATTGAGTACCCGCTACCAGTCCGACATTGATTTTCGCAGCCACACCGCTTGTCGCCAAATTCATATGTGTATCTGCGGCAGATAGTCGATAATAGAAATCGTCCGGACTGTTTGATCCGGCTCCAGAATGGTCGTAAGAAGTCGGCAGGTCGCTTGCTCTCCATTCCTCCAGCAGAGAGTACAGACCTTGATAGTCGTTGGAGTAGTACAGTGAATAGAGCCAGACATCGGTAGACGTGGACTGATCTATGTACAAGGTGTTGAAGTCCGGTGAGGCAGATATGGAAGTGAAGTCGGGTGGGTTGGGGGCAACAGTGTCTTCATCAGATACATTGTTGGTCAATTCCAACACCACACAAGATTCCTGATTCATGTTTCCGGCTTCATCAAAGGCATACACGCAGTACTCATATGTGCCGATCGTCGGGTAGGGGGGAGGAGGCAGTTGGGGACTGTATTCCCTCACGACCTCGTTCATCTCGTCGAACAATCCATCGGAAGCAGCCAAAGGATAACCCGGGAAGTTCCCTCTCCCGATCGTGTAGACTGCGCCCGCGATCATTCGATCATCCGACACATCTGCCCAGATCTGGAAACCTATCGTCTCACCTATGTAGAACTTGACATAGTCCCGGCCATTGATTTTCGGAAACGCTTTTGGTGAGGAAGAATCGATTGTGAATCGTTCTGAAGTCACACACGTGACCATCTGGATGGGGTTCACAGCGCAGACCGAGATTCTTGCCTCGGTTGTGTTTGCAAATGGTACGGACCAGTTGACTGACATCGGTGTCAACACATCTCCCCATCCTGAGAACGGTTGGACGAGACTGAGCGAGGCGACGAACCAAGGCCCAGTATCGTTCAATGAATAGTTCATCCAAAACGATAGCATGTCATTTCTAGCGTTGTCATCGTACGCAAGCCAAGACAACGTTTCTGTGAAACCTCCTGTCAAAGCCTCCCCTGCCAAAGGCCTGAGTATTGTGATCGAAGGCGGATTGATTGCGGCTCTGGGCCATGGAGTGTCTATCACAAAGTCATTTGTGTTGTCATTCGTGTCCTGATCATATATCGGGAAAGTCCCTTTTCTTCGGAGTGCGAAATTGGATGCACCACAAGCGGGGGTCTGCGCGTCCGTCATTATGGTATTGTCCGGCTCATCATAATGAGTTCCACCGGATGTTGCGTTCCATTCGACGCGGTCGACGATAATATCGTTGCCACCGAACCCGGGTCCGGTGTTGTTCCAGACAAGCTTCAACTCGTCGCCACAACCATCAAGGTCGATGTCTTTGAGACTGGCGTAGAAATAGGCCGTGGCGTTGGAAACGCCTGTGAGCGTTTGTATCGGACCATAGAGTGAACCGTCATTCTTCTCCAGGTAGAACTGGTCCATCGGGAAGAACGGATCTTCAGTGTATATCAGAACGTAATCAGCTAGACCATCAGCCGGCTCGGGAATTATCTGGCTGATCTTCGGGAACAACGGCGGCTGGTCCGCCAAGGCGGTTAGGTTCAAGTCCGTATAGTTGACTGCGGTAGTCCACCATAGATCGTATTCCTCGAAAACACCATAATCCAATATGCCGTCACCGCCAGGATCGAGCTTGATGTTCGTCACGTCACCCCACACGTACATGATCGGATCACCGAGGTTCCCTCCTTCCTTTCTCCATGGGGTGTTAGGGTCTCCAGGACCGGTCATCCAGTCGCCAGCGGTATCTATGTTGAACCAAACGTCGGGACCAGAGGTGAAGGTCAAATTGCTACCATATTCGACACCGTCTACCCAGGATGTCAACTTCTCATCTATTCCGAATATGGCACCTGTCTCATCAAAAGGATGTCCCCACGAATTGTGAGGAATCGGAATGGCGCCCATTACGTTCACTGTAATAGGAGCTATGCCACTGAGAACCAGCACCCCCACTAACGCGCCAGCCCAGACAACAGCCCACTTCTTCATGCATTTCCTCCATATTATGATCGAGAGCGGTCAATAATTCATAGCCTATCCCTGCTATAAATATATTCCTCAAGTTGGCAGATTGGCCTTCCATCAGAGAGAATTTCTGGGTACTGAACCTGGGCGTGGAATATGTCTAGTCGAGCTCATGGCGCCTTTCCCTTCTCACAAAAATACGGACTCCCGTTCACCCCTTTCAGATCATATATCCTGTACACAGGGCACTCTGGGCATCTGCATCCTTTTTTGTCCACCTTGGCTTCAGCGTTCCCTCTGGCGCAGTACAGAAAAGGAAAAGGTGGGTTGGGGAGGCTCGGGCATGTCCCACAAAAATCCATGCAGTAGTTGAGGTTCTCGGGTGTGTCATCTACAGGCAAGGTAATCCCTCGAGCCTTCCGTATGATTCTTGCCCTTAAGATATTAGGTTCCTGAACATCTTCCGGACCATCATCCTCTTGAGAAGGAAGTAGTCCTCGGTAGCGGCCGTGATGGCTCGCATCTCCATGTTCTTTCGTTCGTCGTCCCAGTCGGAAGTGATCAACTTCGCGGTGCCCATCAGCTTCATCCTCTGCTCCTTGGGCAACTTGGTAAGAACGTCAGTTCGGGACTTGACTATCTTCACCCTGTCCTCTTCCGACAGCATTGCCAGCGAATCGAACATGTTAGCGACAGCATCCTTTCTCTCATCGTCTGGCAACTGAACGAAGGACATGATTCGTGCATGCAGGATCTTTAGTCTGTCCTCCTCGGGCTTCGCTGCGTTCATCTGCAGAACCTCTACCATCTGGCTCATCTGCTCTGCTTTCTTCTCGTACTCCTGGCACGAAGAACAGCTCGCAAAGTGCTCATCCAAGGACCCGTCGTCCGCTTCGGCACATGCGGAGCATGCATCGGCCAGCTTCTCAATCTCCTCTTTTAAGGCCATTATGTCACCTCTATGGTGGTTATGGTACACCCGAACGATATTAAACATTTGTATGTAGCGGTAGAGAGTAACAAATCTCCCTGAAAGACTGAACATGCTACCACTCTGAACATGAACAGAACAGATGACATGAGATTCCAGAATCTTGAAAGAGAACCTTAGCACGAATCCCAAACAAGGTCAACTTATCAAGCAGATTGAACGTAAGCCTCCACGAGGGGCGAATCAGTACAGCGAATAACAGATATGTTTATGAATAATTCTCGCCCTTCCAGGCTGATGTGGTGAGGTTTCATGAGGAGTAGGTTGTTACTGCCCTTGCTATGTACATCGATCTTTGTTCTCGCAATGTCTTCAACGTTCCCAACAATGACGAACGCACTTCCGGACAGCGTCGAGACCTTCGACAACGAGATAGCCACCATGCCCGTCAGCGTGTTCGCCAACGGATCTGTGGTTT
>JAZGCT010000084.1:0-2183 GCA_036477085.1 Thermoplasmata archaeon
CACATGAAGGACTCCGAGAACCACTACCTTCGGGAAGAGAACGTCCTGTTCCCGTATCTTGAGAAGCACGGCATCGTGGAACCGCCCAAGGTCATGTGGATGGACCACGACCAGATCCGAGGGTTGAAGAAGGAGTTCTACGGCATTTACGATGAGAGAGAGAACAAGGACTTCCACGAGTTCGCGAAGGAGCTTGACGAGATCTCATGCGCCCTGGCAGATACGCTGGCAAATCACTTCAGCAAAGAGAACAACATCCTTTTCCCTGCGAGCATGCAGGTGATAGAGGACGATGAGTGGCCCGAGATAACCAAGGAGTTCAATGACATCGGATATTGCTGCTTCACGCCACAGCCCGAGGGGGTTGCGGTCGAGGAGACGGAGACGACCCCGGAGATCGGGATCGAGGGGGCGATAGAGTTCGAGACTGGGGCCCTGTCAGCAGAACAGATCGATGCTGTGTTCAGAACACTTCCGGTCGACCTGACCTTCGTTGACGACCATGACGAGGTCAAGTACTACACCGAGGGTGGAGGAGGGTTGTTTCGGAGGACCAAGGCGTCCATTGGCAGAAAGGTCCAGAACTGCCACCCGGAGAAGAGCGTTCATCTGGTGAACAAGATACTGGACGACTTCAAGAGCGGTGAAAGCGAGGTTGAAGAGTTCTGGATTGACATGAAGGGAAGGAAGATCCACATCAGGTACTTCGCGGTCCGTGACAGGAAAGGGGATTATCTGGGCTGCCTGGAGGTCACCCAGGACATCACTGACATCAAGACGATAGAAGGCGAGAAGAGGCTGATGTGATGATGGAACTCGGCAAAGAATATGTAGTTCGACACAATCATAAGCGATTACTCGGAGGTTAGAGGAGGAAGGGAATATGGCGGAAATGGTTAAATGGAAATGCGAAGTCTATGGATATGTCTACGACCCAATTAAGGGAGACCCCGACGGGGGCATAGAACCGGAAACGACCTTTGATCAACTACCTGAGGACTGGGTTTGTCCGATATGCGGAGCGGGGAAGGACGAGTTCGAGAGGATAGATTAGGATGGCCGTGCGGGAACTGAAGGAGAACATCCATAGTGTTGGAGCTATAGATTGGAATAGGAGATTGTTCGACGCTCTCATACCGCTTCCCAACGGGACCAGCTACAACTCCTACCTGATACAAGGCAGTGAGAAGACTGCATTGCTGGACACCGTGGACCCGTCCAAAGAATACGAGCTTCTGTCCAACCTGAAGAAGCTGGGTGTGGAACAAATCGATTACGTCATATCACACCATGCGGAACAGGACCATTCCGGTTCGATACCGAAGATCCTGGAGCTCTATCCAAATGCGAAGGTAGTCACCAATCCCAAATGCAAGGACATGCTGATCGACCATATTTCGATCCAGGAGGACAAGTTCATTACCGTTGAGAATGGGGAGACGCTATCGCTCGGGGACAAGACCCTGGAGTTCATCTATGCACCCTGGGTGCACTGGCCCGAGACCATGATCAGCTATCTGAGAGAGGACAAGATTCTGTTCACCTGTGATTTCCTGGGATCGCATTTCGCGACCAGCGGAACCTTCGTGAGAAACGAATCGAGGACGTACGATATGGCCAAGAGGTACTACGCAGAGATAATGATGCCTTACAGGAACACGATCCAGAAGCATCTGGAGAAGATAGATGAGATGGATGTGGAAATAATCGCCCCGAGCCACGGTCCGGTATACAACAATCCGAAGTTCATACTGGACGCATACAAGGAGTGGGTTTCACCGGATGTGAAGAACGAGGTTATCATCGCCTATGTTACAATGCATGACAGCACCCGGAAGATGGTGGAACATCTCACCGGCGCTCTTGTTGAGAAGGAGCTTATTGTGAAGGTCTATGAGCTCACAGAGACGGACATAGGCGAGCTGGCCATGGACTTGGTCGATGCTGCTACAATAGTGATCGCCTCGCCCACAGTTATGGTCGGCCCCCATCCGGCCGCCCTTTATGCGATCTACCTCACGAATCTGCTCAAACCAAAACTGAGATTCGCGACGGTGATTGGCTCGTATGGCTGGGGAAGCAAGATGGTCGAACAGATAAAGGAAATGATACCCAACCTGAAGGCTGAGCTCATTGAACCTGTGGTGATAAAGGGGTATCCCAAGAAGGAGGACTTTGAGGCT
>JAZGCT010000085.1:0-2535 GCA_036477085.1 Thermoplasmata archaeon
GATCTGATTTGTCTCGACGGTGATGTAGCTGTTGGTCCAATTCAGTGTTGCACCAAGATTGATATTCAAAGAATGCCTGTTAGAATCATCCTGGACGATTGATATTCCGCCGTCCAGGACCGTCAAAATGCAACCGTCTAGCAGGGTAAGGTTGCCGTCCAACTTGATGTCCCCCGGCACTGTAACATTAGAACTGCAGGTATCCCAATCTACCATGGGCTCGATGGGGTCATCTCCCGCCAATGCGATGAAGGTGTCCCAATCTGCTGCTGGCTCTATGGGCTCCTCTCCCGCCAATGCGATGAAGGATGCTCCCAATCCCACTATTCCCGAGAACAGAAGTGTCCACACTACAAATACGGCCAAAATAGTCCGAGCCATATGCTCTCTTTTATCATTTCGCATAACCATTTCCTCCGTTGGTTTCCCGATGCCAATATGCATGCCTTTTTAAATCTCGCTACAAGACATTTGCACTGGTCTTTTGTTAAGTCGGTATTCCTATAAATACCTATCCATATGGTGCTGGTTAGTGGTTTTCACCGTCCGAAATCACTTGGTCTCTAAAGCAGGAAAAACGAACTACACGACCCGCTTCTTCTTGACCTTCTTGAGAGCGACCTTCTTGGGTTTCTCTTCATCGTCTGAAGACCCCTCATCTCCTTCCTCTCCGAGTCTGTGACCACAGGCATAGCACATGATCGCATTTGCGCTCAACATCGTCCCGCAGGCTGGGCATGGGATCTCCTCCTCGCCAGCTTCCTCCGACGGTGCCTCTTCACCTTCTGGTGGTGCTTCCTTACCACCTTCCTCCGACGGTGCCTCTTCACCTTCTGGTGGTGCTTCCTTACCTTCCTCCGACGGTGCCTCGCCCTCTTCGGCAGGAGCTTCATCCTCGACTAGCTTGTGACCACAGGCATAGCACATGATCGCATTTGCGCTGAGAGCCGTTCCGCAGGACGGACAGGGTACCTCCTCGACCTCTGCAGCCGGTTCACCCTCCGACGGTGCCTCTTCGCCTTCTGTGGGTACTTCCTCAGGCGGCACTTCTTCTGCTGGTGGTGCCTCTTCACCTTCTGGTGGTGCTTCAGCCTCCTCGGCGGGAGTCTCTGGCTCAGATGCCGGAGCCTCATCAAAAGACGGAGCCGGCATTTCTCCGGGTTCCGCAGCAACTCTAGCTCTGGCGCTCTCTTCCATTGACAACAGCTCGCGTTCCTTGTCCAGGAGTGCCTTCCCCTGAGAGATGATCTTCTCCTTCTCCGCGTTCAGTTCTTCCTCCAGTCGCACGATCTCCTTCTCGCGGTCGACCAGGGTCTGGCCCCTTCTGACGTTCTCTTCAAGGACGTTCTTCAGCTCTTCTTCCTTGGTCAGGAATTCCTCTTCCCTCGCGACGATGTCAGCCCTTTTCTTTGTGGCCTCTTCCAGGGCACCCTTGGCCTCTTCCTCGGACCTGATAGCCTCCTGTTCCCTTGAGACCAGAGCTTCCTTCTGCAGTGCTATTGCCGATTCCCTCTCAGCGAATCCGGCCTCAACGGAGGCTATGCGCTGTCTCTCTTCTTCCAGCTTTGCTTTCTCGGCGTCAAAGCCTGCTCTCTCGTCGTCGAAGGCCTTTCGGTCGGATTCCCAGGCCGAACGCTCTTCTTCAAGCTGTCGTTTTTCATCCTCCAGCCCTCGGGCCTTCTCTTCCAGTTCTGCTTCCTTGGCTGCGAGGCTGTCCTCAATCCTCTTTATCTCGTCTGCCAGAGACATTCTTTCCTGAGTCATAGAAACCATCCCCTGGATGGATTGCGGAATGTTCGAGTCGGCGGAAGATAATACCAATTGGATAAATATCTTTCGTTCACAGTTGTCCACTCTCGAATACTGGACCCAGCACGGCCATTCCGCCCTTTCCAAGCACTATGGCATGCTTCTCCATGCTGTGCTCACACGCTCTCATCTTCTCTACTCTTAGATAACGGACCAGTTTCCCTCTGGTCCTGTCAAGGCCAAGGTCAATGATGCCGTCAACGAGGAACCCTTCGTTCCCAAGCAGAGCGGACTCGCCCCCTATCGAACGTTCCATCACCACCAGGGATACTAGGTTGTTGTCCCTCAGCATCTTGAAGAAGTAGAACATCTTCTTTCGCATGTCCGAGACTTCTTCCATCAACGAGTACAGCGCACCCAGGGAATCCAGCGCGAACATCACGAAATCGTCGCCGTATATCCGTTTGAAGTGCTCTATCATCTTCTGGACGAACTCCAGGTAGTTGGTGGCTTCGGTCGGCTCGAGAACCTCGTCGATCTCTCTTAGGTCGGTGAAATCAGATATCTGCATGTTATCGGGAACCTCGATGCCAAGGCTCTTCAGATTCTTCAAGTGGCTGTCCAAAGACTCCTCCAGTGTTGTGTAAAGGCCGAACTTGCCCGAATGCTTCAGATATCTTGACATGAACGTGTAGCAGAAACTGGTCTTCATCGAGCCGGGTGGGCCGGTTACCAGAATGACCTTCGGAGGATCGATGTCCGTTTTGAACACCTTTTCGAGTCCCT
>JAZGCT010000086.1:0-9466 GCA_036477085.1 Thermoplasmata archaeon
CCCAGGCATGCACGTTCTGACTGTGGAGGTTGACAGAATCGACGCAGTCAAAGAAAGCACGAACGCAGACAATCTGGCAAACAAAGGCATACTGGTCTTCCACAACAAGATGGCGGCCACATACACGGGAACAAAAACAATTCGAGTAGACAACACCTTCCACGGGAATGTCGACATCACTGGGAGTCTCACGATAGATGGCGCGTCCGCATACATCCAGCAAGCAGATCCTTTGACAGGAAGGTATTGCATCAAGGTTTATGGAACCGGAGAGCTCATACTCAAGAACGGGGCCAGCCTGACCAGCAACTACCCCTTGGTCGTTTACGTCTCCGATAGCGCTAGCCTGGTCGTCGACGACGCGATCATTGACCTCGACGTGAGGGGCACTGGGGGCCTCTTTGCTGACCAATCTGCTGTGATCGATATTAGAAACTCAGTCTTGAATGGAAACATCTTCAGCACTGGCAACAGCGTGACCCTAATGGGCGTGGACCTCCTGGGAACCGACCTTTACATCGAAGCTGCTGAGACATCCTATATATGGGACACCGTATTCACCGGCGTTCTCAATCTGTACCTTCTGAGCGACGACGGGGACGTCAACACGGTCGACTTCGACATAAGGAATGTCACTTTCCCAGACTATCTAGACGCGCAGCTTGTCTTCAAGGGAAACCGGCTCATTGAGTTTACAAACGTGATAACATACATCCCCGAATGGGACGAATGGTGGACAGATATGATCACTGAGAATGCCAAGGTCCGCCTCTTCTGGTGGCTGACAGTGAAGATGGTCGACGGCACGGGTGCCGTTCTCTCATCCTTGACCCCGGAGATGAACCTGGACAACCTTGATGAATCCAATCTGATATGGACATCAGTTTTCACAGGGCTAAGTGTTCCAGGCGGTCAGATCACATTCAGAGTTCTCAGCGAAGAGATGCAGGGCTTTCCGATATGGGGATGGACGAACTCGACCTATGCCATTGATGCGAGGGTCCAGGTCAGTGGAATCTGGTTCTATCCGGATTCCCAAGAGGCTCAGGGCAATTGGACGGGTGATGTCCGTGACAACATGGAGGTCGAACTGAGGTTCTCAGGTCTCACACCTGACCTCAGTGTGTCCATGATATCTTTCATTGGGGACGACGGGATCATCGGAAATAACCAACCGGTGAACAGGCCCTTGCAGATCAATGTTACGGTTTACAACAGTGGCAACATCGCTTCGTCCAATGTAACGGTGCATATGTTCCTCGCTTCAGAGATCATAGGCTTTGATGAGATAGATGTGCCAGCAGCCGGCAGTGCGGTTGCGGTCGCTGTGTGGACACCAAATACAATTGGCGCCAAGACCATCCTGGTCAGCGTCGATCTCAACAACACGATTCCAGAAAGAAACGAATTCAACAACGAGGCTTCGGCAGTGCTCAACATATTCGGATGGCCCGACCTTTCAGTAGATGCCGCGGACATACTCTTCGACACGGCACCCGTCGAGCGGACACCCAGCGACGTCACAGCAGCCATCAGGAACGTCGGGACGAGCACGGCTGTGAACGTGGAGGTGATCTTCGCCGACGATGACGGTTGGTCGTCCGATATAATATTCCTGCCGGACATCGTGGTCGGAGGTCAGGTGGAGGCCAGCGTTCAGTGGACCCCACAATCACCTGGAACTCATTTCTTCACCGTAACCGTGGATGCAGGCACATCACAGACTGACTACGACCAGTCCAATAACTTTGCAAACAGGACTGTGCTGGTTCTCACACTTCCAGATCTTCAGGTGGAAGAGGTCAGAGGTTCTGACTGGGTCGACCAGATCACCGTTGGCGTCAACTACGATATCTTCGTCATGATGAACAACACCGGTGGAAGTACGGCGAGAAACGTGACCGTTGTCCTGGTGCTGGACAATGATGAGGTGATTGGGCAGGCAACTGTCAACAACATCACAGCGGGAGGGACGGGCATCGTGATAATCACATGTCAACCCATCAAAGATATCGATACCCACACACTGAGGGCCATTGTCGATCCTGACAAAATAATACTTGAGATCGATGAGCTCAACAACATCGGAGTTTTCACGTTCGACGTAGTGCCACCATCCGCCTATGTTAGCATATCAGGACCTGAAGAAGGTCAGGAGATCAAGGGAGACACGAACCTGAGCGTTGGGGGTTGGGTGAAGGAGGATGATACTGAACGCGGCATAGAAGGTGTGGAGCTCGTCATGACGCTTCAGCGCCTCGATACCACACAAGTGGGAATAGAGCAATACACAGTCTCGAAAGCGAACGGAAGGATCTTCACCAGCTTCCTCGTACCTGATGACATTGAGTGCGATGTGTCCTACAACTTCGTGGTTTCCTCCAATGAAACGTTTGTAACAACTTCGTACACCGGAGTCCAAGCTGAAGAGTGTGTACAGGAGTTCTTCACCCCAGAGGTCTGGTTGCTTCTGATAATCATAATCATAGTCATCGTGGTCATAGCAGCGATAACGGCCTACATCAAGATCTTCGGCCTGGGCAAGCTGGTAGAGTGCGGTGAGTGCGGAGCGTTCATCCCAGAGGACAGCACCTCCTGCCCCAAGTGCGGAGTGCAGTTCGAGACCGAAACGGCGAAGTGCAGCAGCTGCCAGGCATGGATACCGATCAAGGTCAAGAAGTGTCCTGAATGTGGCGTGGAGTTCGCGACCGGCGAAGTTGAGATGGAAGACTACAAGAAGAAGATGAGGATGCAGTACGACGAGGTCAAGACCAAGTTCAAGAAGGAGGCGCAGGAAGAGCTCGGGAAGTCACTGACAGACGCCGAATTCGAGGATTGGTGGAAGACCCAGCCCACTTTCGTTTCCTTTGAACAATGGACAAAGCAGGAAGAGGATATGCGGAAGATGGGATCGAAGCCCTGCCCCTCATGTGGTACTCTGAACTCGGTGACAACAACAGTATGCCACAAGTGTGGTACTCTGATGGCCGAGGATGAGAAGCCTCGAAGGCCTCCTTCTGAGCCGCCTGCGGAGAAGAAGCCCGTTGCGGCGGTCCCGGCGAAGAAACAAGCAGTGACGCCCACGCGGCCTGGAGAGCAACAGCCTCCAGATGCCGGGGCACCACCTGCTGGCGTCCAGCCGGTCCCGAAGAAGACGCTTCCAACCGTTGAGAGACCTGTTCCAAAGAAGGTGGTCAGGAAGCCCGTGGTCGAAGGAGCGCCCACCGTAGTACCAAAGAAGGTGGTCAGAAAACCTGATGAAGAAGATAAGGAAGAAGGCGAGGGCGGCGGATACTAGGTCGCTTTCAGTTCATCCCTTGCTTTCTTGATCAGAGCCTCGGGATCCTTGTAATATGCAGATACTAGTCTGGCAACTTGCTTGTAATTGTCAATACCAGCCTTCCTCATGTACCTGAAGATGTCAATCCTTCTCTTGACCTCTTGTTCCATCCTCTTCTGGGACCAGTTCCTTGTGGTCGATATCTTCTCGTACACGTAGCTGTGACCGCTGTAGTTGAAAGTGTCATCCGCCGGGTTCCACGTATATGCTGCGTTGGTTATTAGCTCGTCAGATTCCGGATCGACGCCCAGGATCTCGGTCAGGGATTTCACCCTCCGGGTCATCTCGGTACCCACTTTGACCTGAGCCTGCATGAGGACTATGTCCAGAGCCGAAACGAGGGCCCTCGGGAGGTTGATTGGGTCGTTCTCCATCCTGTGGACCATTGACTGCACATCCTCCGCATGGAAGGTAGTATAGGCGCTCTTTCCTGTTGCCATCGCCTGGAACACCACGTAGGCCTCGGATCCTCTGACCTCTCCGACCATTAGATACTGAGGCCTCTGCCTGAGGGCTGACCCCAGCAGGTCGAACATGTCGATCTCTCCAGGTGCCTTACCGGTCACTGGGTTGATGTCTCCGAATCCTGCCCTTGTGATTGTTGGGACCCAGTTCTCGTGAGGAAGGTTCAATTCCCTGGTGTCCTCGATGCTGACGATCTTCATCTGAGGTGGAATGAAAATGAGAATGGCGTTCAGAGTTGTTGTCTTCCCACTTGCTGTACCCCCGCATATCAGCATCGACTGACCGTTCTCGATCGCGAGCCAAAGATAGGCCATCATATCGTCGCTCATGGTCCGGAACTTGAGCAGGTCCAGTGGGGTGAACGGGTTCTCTTTGAACCTCCTAATCGTGAACGATGAGCCCCTCTTGGTCACGTGTTTGCCAAGGGTCGCCTGAAGTCTTGAACCGTCCGGAACGGTCGCGTCCAACATTGGCTGCGCAACCGAGATGTGTTTTCCGCATTTCTGCGATAACCAGACCACGAACGAATCCAGTTCAGTGGCAGAATCGAAGATCAGGTTCGACGGAATAGACCCGTACTTCCTGTGATAGATATAAAGGGGAATTCCCACGCCGTCGCACGAGATGTCCTCCACGTTGACGTCGGTCATGGTAACGTCAATCGGTCCGTACCTGATGAAATCCCTCAGGATGTAGTACATTATCCTCTCTTTGGAAACTGGATGCAGTGAGATGTCGAGTTCTCGGAGAAGGCCGTCAACGATCCTCCTCATATAGGCCTCCCGATGCTCTTCGTCGTCTTCCTCCATCATCTCAAGGGATTCGACGAGAACCTCCTTCAGAACTTCGAGGATGTCAACCTCCTCGTCCATGAGCTTGGGTTCTATCGCCTCGTACTTGTATTCGTTCGCACGGGTGTCGTAGTTTATCCTGACATAGGAATAGCCATCAATGATGTCCTGGATCTCGATCTCGGTCACGTCCTTGGAAGTCAGCTTGGGAACTGTCGTGACCCTTCCTATGGTCTCTTCTTTAATGCCACTTATCGCGGGTGCGAGTATCTTAATGCCCTTGCGGCCCAAAAGCCGAGACATGTAACTCTTCTTTATGGAGGACAGCGCTTCGCCAATCTTCCTCTTCTTTTTCTTTTCCACTGCCTCTAGGTATGCCGCCGTCTCGATCCGGGCATCATCGATTCTCTTGAGCTTTTCCTCTGTTTGCCTCTCTAATGACTTGAGCTGCTCTATCTCTTCGCCCATTTCCTTGCTCTTAACTTTGGACATCCAATATCACCCTAAATCATGAGAAGGAGAAGAAAACCTATTACGAGCATTATGAAGCTATGTCTGAGTCCGTTGACTATCTGACCGCTGTCCAGGACACCGGCTAATAGACCGTCGCCTACGGCGTGCACGATAGCCGCGATGTAAAACGCGACCTGGATGTTGGCTATCAGCTCATCTATGTTCTCCGCCAACGGCGATCCAACTGTCGCCTCCCCTCCTGAGGCCTCCGTTTGACTCTCCTCGATGACAGTCGAGGTCTCTTTCATCTTTGGAAGGAATGAAACGTTAAGTATCCATATTGTGACCAGAAAGACCATGAATGAGATGTAGATAACGGCGATGTAAGTGCTCATGGTGATTGACCGCTCGTCCTCGGTGAGCTGGTTCTCCTTGGCATCGTGTGACACCATCGTCAGGACGTCGGCAACGTTCCCGCCGGCGTCGCTGGACTTCCTGATGATGCTGATTATCCTGCCGACCGCGGGCGTCTTCACCCTCTCAGTAAGGAGCCTCAGTGCCTCCGTGGCTGGAACCCCCCATCCAATCTGGGCCGCCATCTTCTGGATCTCTGGCGTGAGTTTGCCGTACCTGCCTTTGGAAGAAACCACGATAGCGTCTGCCAGCGTCATGCCGAACCTTCCGGCTTCAGCAACATCCCGAAGAAAGTCGGGCAATCTTCTCTCGATCGCCTTGACATTGCTCGCCTGCTGGGCCTTGTAGAAGCCTATCGGCCCGATGAAGGCCAATATCGCGAACACAAGGAAGTTCAAGAACCGCATTATCGGTGCCTCTCCCTGGTCGGGGACGCCATCGCCGTCCAAGTCGTAGCCCGGATTGTTATCAAGCCGATTGATCACACCGTCCTCGTTCCTGTCCTGATTATCCAGTTGCCTTATTGACATATCGACTTGATTGGTGAGATTCAATATAGCTATGACAAGCAGTATGCTGCCGATAACGAGTCCGATCGCAAGAATGACCTTGGTTAAATCATGCTTCTCGTACATCCGGACTCTCGCTTCCTCGAGACTGACCTGTTTCGCCATCGTCAGGACTCCTGTTCCATATTCCAAATGACAAATATGAAGCCGAACTGTGATAGGGGAATCATGAAGCCGACCACCACGAACAGAAGTGTGACAATCACCTCCGAACCGGCCTTACTGATCAGGGCCATGATGGCCATGATGACGACAAGGAAAAGCGGGAATGCGACCACGACCGTGATGAAGCTCTCTGCTAGCATACCTAGCGTCTCCATCTTCTTCCTCATCTCGAGCTTGTCTTCCTTCTCGTACTGCTCCGCCTTCATCAGGAAAAAGGGCTTCAACTGGCCGCCGGAAGTGCTGGTCGTGACAACACCTTGAAGGAAATCCTGGAACTTGGTCGAGGGGGACCTGTGCGCTCCCTCTCTGATAGCGGTAAGAATATCAACACCAAGGAGTTCCGTGTCCCTTGTTATCCACTTGGCTTCCTCAGCCACTTCTCCATAGACCGACTCCTTGGAGAGTTCCTTGAATATCACATCGACAGGGACTTCCGCCGAGGCCATCGCGGAGATGAAGCTCATGGCACCGGTGATCCTAGCGTCTATGAACCTCGCCCTTTTCTTCTTTGCGAGGGCGGGAGACCTCAAGATAATCACATAAGTCAGGAAAGGAATGCCCACTGCCAATAGTGCCGTGATGATAATGCCGACCAACCATCCCAGTAAAGGCAAGAACAGCAAGAAGAACAGGAGAATCCCCACGAAGATGGACACTACCCCAACCAGTAAAGCGGTCATCATTGCATAAGCGACGTACTCCTCTGGACGAATCTTCATGTGGGCCATGAAGAGGTTTTCCCCAAGTTCTGGTTTTATGTTCCCTTTTCTCTCCACACGCCGGCCCATAATAGCCCAACAGAACGATTGATAGGATGGGAGCCTGATACCTTTTGAGCTCGATCCTTCAGCGAGGAATATCAGATGAGGCTGCTCATACGCATCCTCGTCGGGCCTCGCCCTCTTGGTTCGGATATACTCGCGCTTCGTATCCAGTTTCTCGAACACTCCTCTCTCGGCCCGACTAGCCAATTGTCTCACCTTCTTCAGATTCGGACCTGGTCGGAGAGACTATCTCTTCTCTGACCCAGCCCATTTCATCCCGAATTTTCTTAATCGTCTCATCTGGGAACTGGTAGTAGGATACGACAAGTTTAGATATCGAATTATAGTCAGCGACGTTCGTCTCGACAAGATATCTGATGACGTCCACTCTTCTCTGGAACTCCACATCCATCTCCTCATGGGTCATGTTCTTCATCTCCATCAGCTCATCCAGGATGAAGCTGTGACCCTTGTAGATGAATGTGTCCGTGCCAGAGTCCCATTCATACACTGTATTGGTAATAAGTTCGTTCGTTTCGGGCTCGAAGCCGACGAGTTCTACTATCTGGGTGATCCTTCGAACAGTGCTGTTCCCCACCCTGGCGTGCTTTTGGATGATAACGAAGTTGAGCGCGGTGAGCAATATCCTGGGTGTATTGATTGGGGGGTTCTCCAGCCTGTTGACCATGGACTTGACCGAGTCAGCGTGCATGGTGGAGCACGTTGGGTGACCTGTCGCCATGGCTTGGAACATGGTGTACGTCTCCCTTCCTCGAACTTCTCCGACGAGAATGTAGTTGGGCCTCTGCCTGAGAGCCGCCTTGACGAGGTCGAACATGTCTATCTCGCCGGCGGCCTTCCCGCCGACACCTTTCTCTCCTACGCCACTTCTTGTGACACCGGGTATCCAGTTCTCGTGAGGGAGATTGATTTCCCTGGTATCTTCAATGCTCACGATCTTGGCCCCTGGTCTGATGAAAAGGGCGGCCGCGTTGAGCGTTGCGGTCTTCCCGCTGGCCGTGCCACCGCAGCACATCATGGACTTCCCGTGTTCCATCGCGATCCAGAGGTACGCGACCATCTCGGGGGAGGCCGTGTTGAATTGTATGAGTTCGATGGGCGTGAATGGCGTCTCCTTGAAACGCCTGATGGTGAAGCTGGAACCCCTTGTCGTAATCTCCCTTGAGTACGTGGCCTGGACACGGTGACCTTCCCAAGTCGTGCCATCCAGAATCGGATTCGCAACCGAAATCTGCTTTCCGCACCTCTGACCCAGATGGACGACAAATGAGTTGAGTGTAACATCGTCCTCGAACTTGCCCGAGGCTTTCAATGATTCGTACTTCTTGTGGAAAATGAACAATGGAACGTTGGTTCCGTCACACGAGATGTCCTCAATGTTTACGTCCGACATGAGAACGTCTATCGGGCCATAACCGACGAAATCCCTGATGATGTAGTATATCAGCTTCTCGGTTGTGACTTTGTCGATGTTCAAGGAGCGACTTCGTATGAAGCTCTCCACGCTCTCCTTTAGGTACTCCTCCTTGTCCCTGCTGCCGAAGGTCTCAACATCATATTCCAGTGTTCTGGTGAGGGCATCCTTGACCGTTTCCAGAAGTTCTGTTTCCCTCGGATTAAGCTCAGGTTCGAACGTCTCGTACAGATATTCGCTCTCCTCATTGTCATAAATCACCCGGGCATATGTGTACGGAGGTTTGATCGGAGTGACTTCCAGCTCCTCGATACTCTCGCTAACAATTTCAGGGATTCGCGTAAGGTATGAGCCTTTGGCACCATCCCAGGATGCGGTAGCTGCCACAGTCCCTTTTGGGAGGAGGACTTTCTTCTTCTTTCTAGCCACGAGAACACCTCTCAATCAATCTCAGGACCTGCCCGCGGTCTCGCCTATGATCACGTCGAACATGGAGGTCATCAAATGGAGCTCCGATATCGGAAAAGCGCTATCATTGTAGATGCGGATCCTGACCTGCCCCTGGTTCACATTGTACGAGAGCTCAAAGTATTGGGTCCGGATATAGTTGGTGGGAGAACCTGATACGTCCAGGATCTTTGGGTCGCTGAACGCTTCGAACAGAGTGGCATTGTAGTAGTGGAACCAGGCCACTTCATAATCAGTATTCAAGGTTATGTTGAAGTCGGAGGTCAGGTTGGTGTACCTCTCTGTCTCTGCGTTTATCAACCTTGTACGAGCGCCTTCAGTACTGACGCCGGACGTCCCTCCTCTGCCGAACAGGGTCACCTGGGAGAGTGAGATCTCAATGAACTCGGTCCTGTTCTCAATGATGAAATGAGGAGCGATTCCAACAAGTTGTCCGTCCACCTGGAAGACCAGCACCGCCCCATTCTCATAGATGACCCTCTGAGGGACGTGATATCGGTTGAACACGTTGAGATCTATGATCCCACTGCTTGTGGAATTCACATCCAAAGTGAAATTGCCGGCCTGATATGCGAACGCGACTGAGACATTCCCATCCCATG
>JAZGCT010000087.1:0-2231 GCA_036477085.1 Thermoplasmata archaeon
CTTCGATTCCGAGGTCAAACACGTGACGCCGTCCCTTGATGAGAACCTCCGGGAGGCATTGGTGGCCACTGGTAAAGGTCTCGGTCTCCGTATGCATGAGTCCGGCACGTACGTCCAGACTATCGGGCCCAGATTGGAGACCAGGGCTGAGATAAGAGCGATGTCAGAGTTCGGCGACGTCGTTGGAATGACCATGGCCTCGGAAGCAACCCTGGCGAACGAGCTGGACATGGACTACGCCTGTCTGTGCATAGTTGACAACTACTGCCACGGATTGGTGGAAGAACCTCTGACCTATGAGAAGATTGTGGAGAACCAGAAGACGAACGCGGAGAATGCAAAGGCTTTGATTGCCAGGTTTTTGGGTGAACTGAAATGAGCATCCTGATCGAGAACGTGCTTCACGACGGCGACCGGACCAACATCTACCTGGAGGGCAGTAGGATCACGGATATCGGACCGAAGGTGGAGGCCGATGAGACCATTGATGGCAGCAACCACGCAGTGTTGCCCGGCCTCGTCAATACCCACACCCATGCAGCCATGACGTTGTTCAGGGGATACGCGGACGATATGCTCCTCCAGGAATGGTTGAGAGATAAGATCCGGCCCTTGGAATCAAAGTTCGTGCCCGAGGACATCTACTGGGGTACTAGGCTCGCCTGCCTCGAGATGATTAAGTCCGGGACTACATGTTTCAACGATATGTACTTCCACCTGGACCAGCAGGCCAAAGCAGTTGAGGAGTCTGGGATAAGGGGTGTGCTTTCGGAAGGCTTCGTCGACTTCTTACAACCTGACTTGAGCGAGGAGCTCTTCAAACAATCCACGGACCTCATAAGGAAGGTCCAGAGCATGGGCTGCGACAGGATCACTCCAGCGCTGGGACCACACGCCATCTATACGGTCACTGAGAGCTCACTGCGGAGGTTCAAGGAGATCTCCGATGAGGAGGGGCTCTTGATACACTTTCATTTGAGCGAAACGCAGGAGGAAGTGGAGAACTGCAAGAAGACCCACGGCAAGTCACCCGTCGGGTACCTGAAGGACATAGGATTCCTCGGCTCGAATCTTGTTGCCGCTCACAGTGTCTGGCTTGACGAGAGCGAGATCGCAATGCTCGCGGATGCACATGTTAAGGTCTCGCACAACCCGGTATCCAATATGAAACTGGCAGTTGGAGGGGCTTTGCCCTACAAGGGAATGCTCCAGGCCGGGATCAACGTCTCCTTGGGAACTGATGGCACCGCTTCAAACAACAACCTGGATATGTTCGAGTCCATGAAGTTCGCCGCTTTGCTCCAGAAGTTCAGCACCAATGACCCCACCGTGCTGCCCGCGGGAGAGGTTCTAGGAATGGCCACCGCCAAGGGCGCCGAGGCCCTGAGGATAGATGCTGGTGTGGTCAAGGTCGGGAAGCTCGCAGACCTCATATTGGTGGACCTCAGGTCACCCGCCTTCAACCCCAACCATGATCTCACCTCCAATCTCGTATACTCGGCGAATGGGTCGTGCGTCGACACCGTCATCTGCGACGGCAAGGTACTGATGCTGGACGGTCACGTGGAAGGAGAGGAAGACGTCATGGAAGGAGCTGCAGGGGCGGCCCAGGACCTTGTTCGGAGGGGGCGGGAATAGATGCTGGAGAAGCTCAAGAAGTCATTGGAGCACAGTCCGATAGTCGAGTTCGGTGAATACCAGTATTTCGTTCATCCCATAACCGACGGTATTCCCAAGGGAGACCCAGAGGTGCTTGAAGAGGTCGTTGATGCGATCATTGCAACCATGGACCTCAACTGCGACAAGATAGTGACCGCGGAGTCCATGGGATTCCCCCTTGCCGTGGCCTTGTCACTGAGGACGGGAATACCATATGTGTTCGTGAGAAAGAGGAAGTACGGTCTCCCCGGTGAGATCTCCCTCCAGCAGACAACGGGATACTCTGGCTCCGACATGTACATCAACTTCATCGAGGAAGGGGATCGGGTTGTGTTCGTCGACGACGTTCTGAGCACGGGTCGGACGCTTAAGGCCATCATCGAGACCTTGAGGGACATCGGTGCCGAGGTGGTGGACATCCTGACCGTCTTTGAGAAAGTGGGCACAAGGGAGCAGCTTGAAGATGAGTTGGGGACTCGGATAAAGACCCTGGTCCAGGTCGAGATCGTTGATGGAAAGGTCATGGTCCGCGGTTCGGTTTGAGCAGCCGTTCATCCGATAGCAGTAAATAT
>JAZGCT010000088.1:0-4074 GCA_036477085.1 Thermoplasmata archaeon
ATGGACGGGACATTCGATACTTCAAGGGAGGAGGTTGAGCTGACGATTCCTACTCCAACCGTACCCGGAACGTACGACTACTGCGTCTACGGATGGGAATCGGATATACCTCCGAACTTCAACACCACGGGAAGATGTGCCACCTTGACGATAGTCGATGATCTCGCGCCGGACGTGTGGAATGTCATGTTGAACGGTGGACCAAGTGTTTCGGTTCCAGCCGGTACAATTGTAGATCTGGATGCTGACGTCAACGATACGTTTACCGGTGGAGCCGACATATGGGACGCATATTGGGTAGAACTTGGAGGCGCCTGGCCTGGGAATCCGACGGTGGCCACTGATGGTGCCTTTGACAGCCCTATCGAAGGAATAAATGCCCTCATCGACACGACAGGATGGACACCTGGTGACCACATAATCTGCATCAATACACGCGACGTCCTCGATAACCGCAACATCACATGCCAGAACAGTGCAACCCTGACAATAGTAATAGACAATCTGCCTCCAGAGATCTCGAACGTTCTAGTCGATGGTGTGCCGGCCACCTCGGTGACCGCTGGTGCCATAGTGGTCCTGACCGCAGATATCGACGATTCTGCAACAGGAGGATCTGACATTGGCGGAGCGAACTACACATCACCCGCTGCAAGTTGGCCAGGGACACCCATGATCGCATTCGATGGTGCATACGACACTTCCACCGAGACTGCCACCGAGAACATCGACACCATTGGTTGGGCCCCAGGAATGTATGACATTTGCGTGTATGGTTGGGACACTGTACCCAATAACAACATCACATCAAGTGCATGCGCTCAGATCACTATCGTCGTGGACACCACACCGCCAACAGCGTCTGGAACTCCCACGGGAACGGGCATATCCATCGCAACCAACATCACCATCACTTTCGACGAGCCTATGGACACAGCAAGTGTTAACTCCTCCTTCAGCTACACCGATCTGACCACGACTTGGAATTCAACGGACGGTCCAATCACCTGGTCGAACGGCAACAGAACAATGGAGTTCAATCCAACCACCGACCTTGCGTACACCACCACATATGTTGTCACTCTTGATGCGTCGATCGCGACCGACGTGGTCGGCAACTTCCTCGACGGGAACAGCGATGGGACCGGTGGGGACAACTACACCTTCAACTTCCAGACCGAGGACCAGCCCCCGGTTGTTGACATCACCCCGCCTTCGGTCATCACCACCACCCCAGACGACCAGGATACCGATGTCGCCATTAACATACCGGTCATCGAGATAGAGTTCGATGAGCCCATGAACGAGTCGACCATTGACGTGAATCTGGGCGGCATTTCGACTGATGTGAGCTGGAGCGGCAACACTCTTATCATAACTCCTCTAGAGGACTTGGCCTATGACACAGAATATACGCTAACCATCACCAACGCCGAAGACTTGGCTGGCAATGCATTGGGAACCTACGAGTTCACCTTCACGACCGAGACAGAACCAGCGCCTCCACCTGACGACGGAGCGGCCGACCTCACCTGGCTTTGGCTGCTGCTAATAATCATACTGGCGGTCATAATAGGTCTGCTGCTGTTCTTCGTACTCAAGAGAAAGAAGCCTGCCGAGGAAGAGATGTTGGAGCCTGAACAACCAGAGGAGCTCGACGAAGAGCCGGTTCCGGAGGAAGATGAAGTTCCTCCGCCCATCGATGATCTGGAATTCGAGGAAGAGACCATTCCCGAAGAAGAGGGCGAATTCCTGGACGAAGAGCACTAGACGATGCCCCAGGCATGCTCGCAGTTGCCCACAATCGGTTCCAGGTCCTCCAAGGTCCTTTTGGTGTTGGGTGACTCGAAACTGAACTTGGTCACGTTGACAGGGTACTCGTTGTAGTAGAGCACTGTGTTGAATATCCTCAGAAATGGTTGCTGTATCCTCCAGTATGCACGCGAATACGATTTCATCTCCATCTCGAACTTCTTGTCCCCGTCGTCCCCGCTGAGCATGAAGATCGGCAGGTCGTTCTCATACCGTTTCCTCATCCTGATGTTATGGATGGTGTGGAGTATGCCTTCCTGTTCATCATAGAACCGCCAGCTCTTGGACAGTATTCTCTCCCCCCAGTCCAATTTGCTCGAGTGCCTTTCGGTCCTGCGGAACATGGGTGGGCCTACGTGGGGCATGAAGTAATCTATGAAGGATCCTGTCTCAGAATGAAAAATTCCCCAGTACCACGGTGTTGTTGGTGAGTTTATGCGCACTTTCTGGAAATAAGCGGTCCCTTCGACTTCCTCGCTCTTATCCCCAATGGATATGTGTCCTTTTGCCTTGCTTCCTCTTATCTTGTGCATGGAGTAGCTGAGGTGCATGAAGTACTCCCTTCCGGTGGGGGCTACATCGGTCAAGAAGTCGGTCCAGGGTTTCATGTCGATCTCTATGTTCATGTCCTTTCTCGCGATGGTGACCTTGTTGGAGTCACCCTCTCCTGAAAAGACATAGTGACCTTTCCCGACAAGGCTCAACTCCCTCTTTCCCGGGGACCAGGTGCTCGTCATCGGTCCGTCATCTATGAAAAGAGGGTCTATCATGGTCTTCCCGTCGAAGTACCAGGATGCCGTCATGCCGTAAGCCGAGACCACTCCAGGTTCTTTCTGAATGTCGCTCTTTCTTGACCATGGGTGATCGTTCACCAGTATCTCCTTGCAGTTCCTGGTGCCCCAGAGAACCACCATTTGTTTCGTTCTGTTCGGGTCGTCCTGATTCTTGAAGAAGAAGACCCACCACCACCACCACCAAGTTCTGTTTCGGAGCTCGTTGGTCGTGTCAATGTCCATGATTCCCCGGTAGTTCATCCGGACGGGTGATTGCGGTGACGAGTAAAAACGTTATTGGAAACGGGTTATCTTTTAATAGGGGGTCAGGATTTGACTTTCCATGGCGCCGAGAAAGGACGACGAAGAAGGCGAATGCGATGTCATTGGTTGCACAAACCCCGCCTTGCGATCGGTGGCAGGGAAGAAGTTCTCCAAGGCGGTCAATGATGTCAAGGTCCCTGGTTCCAGGCGCGTCCATGTGTGCAAAGAGCACTACAGAAGGTTCCGCAAGAAGACAAAGTCCGATAGGAAGCTTGAGAGATTGGATTGGTGAAGCATAGCTTGGATCCGATTCCTGGCTCAAAGGAATAAGGCCAAGCGGGAAGACAACGAAGCATAGACGAATTGTCCTTGAATCATTCTTCAGTACCCACCATAGGTTTTTCAGAGAACCTAGCATTGCACATGCGTGAAACCGACCACCATTCAGCTGCTTTCGAATGCAGGTGTTTTCGCCTCCATCTTCTTCATACCGGTCTGTGCTAGAGACATCGGAATCAACGAGTTCCAACTGGGCTTGGTGATAGCACTCTTCTCCGTTGCCACGCTCGTCTCCAATTACGTCTTCGGACGATGGGCCGATGTTCACGGTCGGAGGAGGATTCTACAAGCCGGTTTACTTCTTAGTGCCCTCGCCTCCATCACCCAGATCCTCGCCCATGATGTATTGACCCTTGCTGCAACGAGGGTCCTTGTAGGCCTGGCAGTCGGGATCTTCCCTTCCGCCATGTATGCGTACGTCTACGATTCTCAAAGGAAGATAGGCAAATTCGCCTCCTTCGGGGCCATCGGCTGGGGGGTTGGGTCCGCACTAGCTGGTTACTTGGCGTTGTTCTGGGCGGTATTCCTGCTCTCTTCCGTGTTCCTATTCGTAGCATTCCTGGTCGCTCTGCTTCTCACCCCGACCCCTGAGGTGAAGCTCAAAGTCCCCTTCTTCCCCCGGAAGGTCATCAAGACGAATCTGTCCGTGTATATGGCAGTGCTCGTAAGGCATACGGGAGCACATGCGATTTGGGTGATATTCCCTTTGTTCCTTCTTGATCTCGGGATGGACCTCTTTGCCGTTGGGATACTCTATGTCGTGAACACTGGAACGCAGTTCTTTGTAATGCAGTTCACCGACAGGTTCGAGTCCTCAAGGCTGGTTACCTTTGGGCTCCTAGTGTCAGCTCTAGCCTTTGTAACATTCACATTCACCAGGAACTTC
>JAZGCT010000089.1:0-2137 GCA_036477085.1 Thermoplasmata archaeon
TTCCCATTGAGGATTTCTCCCTGGAGCTTTTTCTCGTAGGCCTGATAAGCGGCCTCTGAGATGAGCCTGGAAATCTCTGTTGCCATCCGACGCTTCATAGCGCCATCGGATATTTTATCCTTTCTGGAGGTGCTCCATACCATCTCACAATGTATTTATATCGAAGATATTCTCTCAAGGAACGGCCAGACAATCGGAAGTGCACTGATGAAATACAAGGATTACAGGCAGTTGACCAACGAACTCAAGAGGATCTCTGATGTTCCTAGGCTGGCGAACAAATACAACCTGCACAACGAGCTACTTCATGTCATATACTCACAGAAGGTCTCGAGGGACACGACCAAACGATTCTACAAGGTCAAGAGGAAGACGGGCAAGATGCTCTATCTTTGGAAGAAAGGCAGGAGCTTCGTCCAGATCGCAGATGATCACGATTTTCCACCCACAATGATCGCCATGTTCATCCTACAGGAGAACAAGATCCCGAGGAAAAAGATCTGGAACCTGCTCCAGAATCCGGACGAGATCAAGGACAAGAGAATGAGGGAGGATATAATCGAAGCCAACAAGGCCGACGGAGTCTACTCCCCCAACGGAATGAAGAGGCAGGTCCAGAGGGGTAAATGGGGCGAGAACAAGATGCAGAAGTGGTTGAACATCCACAACTTCGAATTCGAGACCGAGGCAGACATTAGGGGGAAGTATAAGAAGACCCCGGACTTCCTGCTCAAGAAACCTCTGAAGTGGGAGGGGCAGGACAAGATATGGATCGAGTCCAAAGCCACGTTCGGAGATCTCTACGAGGTCAAGAGACACGTGAAGAGGCAGTTGGGGCCTTACAAGGAGATCTTTGGGGACGGCCTCGTGGTCTACTGGTATGGTTATCTGGATGACCTGAGGGTCAGCATGCCCGAGGGCGTTTCGATGACCGATGGCAGCAGTTTTGAGAAGGACTTGAACAAAATACCGAGAACTGGTCAGATTTGACGTTCCCCCTGTTTAAGCGGCCAATCCTGTTTGATATTTTGGCGATACAGTCAAAACCCAAATCCTTATAGTCATCAAGTTGATTGTCAGACGAGGTTCAGCTTGGCGAAATATCGAAAAAGGCCAGATGAAAGAGAACAGATAACTCGCGTTAGACGCCCCTGGCAGAACAAAGGTGAACTGTATGCCGTTGCCGATCAACTCCTGGGAGCCTCCAGGATCAAGGTCATGTGCGAGGACGGCAAGTCCCGCATGGGGAGGATCCCCGGCAAGCTGAAGAAGAGGATGTGGATACGCGAGGGAGATTTGTTGATAGTGAAGCCCTGGGATTTCCAGGACGCGAAGTCCGATATCCTCTACCGGTACACCAAGACCCAGTCCAGCTACCTCAAAAGGAGGGGGTGGATTCCCCACAGCATTGATGTGTTTTGATTGGGATTCAAATGCTAGATGAGAAGAAGATGCGCCTTTTGGAATCAAAGATAGACTCCTTCAGGATTCGGGAGAAGGACTCTGACGAAAGGAAGGTCATGGACGAGGTCTTCGATCAGGAGACCTTGATGTCCCTGTACAAGCTGTTCAACGACGGGATCGTGGACACCCTTGAGTACTCCATCTCCACCGGCAAGGAAGGGAACGTCTTCTTGGGAACGACCGATGATGGCGAATGCGCTATCAAGATCTACCGCATCTCAACGGCCACGTTCAAGAACATATCCAAGTACATCGTGGGCGACCCCAGATTCAAGGGAATCCTCGGAAACCACAAGAAGACGGTGATGGCGTGGGCCCAGAAGGAGTTCAAGAACCTCAACAGGATGTACGATGCCGACGTGAACGTCCCTCAGCCCAAAGGCTGCCACAACAACATCCTCGTCATGGAGTACATTTCCGTTGAAGGGCATCCAGCGCCTCTTCTCAAGGATGTGAGGCTTCCGGCCCCCACCAAGACCTTCCGTCAGGTGGTGGAAAGCATGAGGCGCATAGACGAGGCCTCCCTGGTCCACGGGGACCTGAGCGAGTACAACATGTTGATGAGGGAAGGGGAACCGGTGATAATCGATGTCGGCCAGGCGGTGACATTGGACCATCCCCATGCAGAGGAATGGTTCCTCAGGGACGTGACCAACATAGCAAACTATTTCTC
>JAZGCT010000009.1:0-4156 GCA_036477085.1 Thermoplasmata archaeon
GGTCATCCCATCCTGTTCATCCCGTCTCGGGTGCAACTGAATGGGACTTTGAATATATAAAAGTATTTCTTGGATATGGACAATTATATTAATCTATCTTTATTATATTCTTGGGCGGTTTTGGGCGGTGCATTCTATTCGGCAGCATCTTCGGTTCTGAATCGTCATTCATATCAGCAGGTCAGCGAACTGGCCTCGGGAAAAGGGTGTCCAGAAATGGGAGATAGCGGGGCCTGGATTTGAACCAGGGATCTTCGGGTTATGAGCCCGATGGGATTTGAAGCCAAGTCGACCGGTATCGACCGAGCAAGGTTTCCTAGCTACCCCACCCCGCTGCCAAATGTGTGAGAGTTGAACATTGGAATTTGATATAAATATATCGTTCAAGGATAAAGAGAGTGGATTTTGGAAAGGGAGTGAACTAGAAGAGCTTTCTAATCTTCAGCATATCCTGCAACGAACCTTTCAGCTTCAGTCGCTTGGTGGCAAGGGCCTTCATGGGGCCCATCTCCTTGTTGAACAGCATCTGAATGGTCTCAGTGTCCGAAGTTATAGTGATGTCGGGAGAATCGACGTCACCTTCTCCGAAGTCGGAGATCTTTGTGCTCTCCAGCAGAAAGTGGTAGCTCTTTCCATCTGTGAATTCCATCTGAATCTTTCGACTCACTCCGTCGAGTTCCTTCTGGAGCTTCTCATCATTCGCGACCCTGTCATTGAACTTGTCGATGACATTCAAAAGCACTTCTTCCATATCCACCCCTACCTCTCGAACTCGTCCAGTTTCTTCACGTTGACCAGGCGCATCATTCTCTTTATCGTCTCCCATGATCTCCTCGTGTGCGGTGGTGAATCGTGTTTCTCCCTTATCCACTTTTCCAGGAACTCTATGGTGATTGGGTCAGATGGATATCCGCTCCCGATCTTCTGCCCAATCTCTGCTCCTATCTTCTTGATCTCGTCATCCCTGACCGTCTTCGCGATTATCGAGGCCGCACCAACAATAGGATAGAGGTCGTCCGCCTTGTGCTTGGATATTATCTCAATGTCGAACCCGAGGCCGCGTTTGATGTCATTGCCGAACCTTCCGGCGTCAACATCGGCGGAATCAACGTAAGCAACCGATGGCCTCAGTTTGTCTAGCACGGAGGTGAACAGGTACACTTCGAGTTCGTTCATGGTCATTTCCTCACGGAGATTGTCGATCTCCTCGGCAGGGACCAACACGCTTTCAACCTCGGCTATCGATCTAATCTGAACTGCGAGCTCCTCCCTCCTGGCCGGAGTCAATTGCTTGGAGTCTCTAACACCCATATCGCTAAGCCGGGACTCGTCATCGAAGGTCACGCCTGACACAACGAGGGGGCCCATGACCGGCCCGCGCCCTGCTTCGTCCACGCCACAGATCCTGTCTTTCATCTATTCCTCCTCGAACAGTTCGATGGCGATCTCATTCGCCCTGTCATATATCATTTCTTCTTTCAGACCCGTGGCCTTCCCTTGATCCACAACTATCTTCCCGTCAACGATCGTAGTGGTTACGTTTGCTCCGTTGCAGGAGTAGACCAGATGGGAAACGATTCGGAATTTGTCATACGGCGTGGTCATTGGTGACGCGAAATCCAGAACTGCTATGTCGGCTCTCTTCCCGATTTCGATGGAGCCTATCTGGTCCTCCATACCAAGGGCTCTGGCGCCGTCGACCGTGGCGAGGTCGAATACCCTCTGGGCATCGAACACCCTAGCATCCCACCGGTCCGCTTTGTGAAGAAGGGCGCAGAACTTCATGGTCTCGAACATGTCCAGGCTGTTGTTGGACACCGGACTGTCGGTTCCCAAAGAAACCGTGACCCCATTCTCGAACATCTCGGGTAGCGGTGCGACCCCACATGTGGCAAGCTTCATGTTGGATACGGGGCAGTGGGAGACTTTCACATCTTCCTCCGCCAGCATCCTCACCTCACCTATGGTGACCCAGCCGATGTGGGCGGCGAGGAGTCTGTCGGTGAGAAATCCTATCTTGCTCAACCATTCAATTGGACGTTCGCTGGTCTTCTTCTGGTGATCGTAGACCTCCTTCCTTGTCTCGGAGAGATGCATGTGGAGCATTACGTCCTCTTTCTCAGCCAGTTGCTTCCCCGCCAGAAGGGTCTCTTCAGAGCAGACGTATACCCCCGTTAGAGATACAAGAGGGGTGATGAGATCCTCATTTCTGTGTTTCGAGATGAAGGCTGCGCAGTTGTCCAGGGGCGTTCCCCTCTGTGTCGAGATCTCTTCGTCCAACACCGCCCATCCCAGGTAGGCCCGCATTCCAGCTTCTCTGACCGCCCTAGCCACCTCGTCCTCCCAGTAGAAGAGGTCCACGAAGGTAGTAGTCCCGGACTTGATCATTTCCAGACATCCGAGAAGGGCCCCTACCTGGACATCCCTTCGTGTGACCTTGGCGTCGAACTCGAAGGTCTTCTCGAGCATCTCGTGAAGGTGGACGTCGTCTGCGAATCCGCGCAACAGCGTGTTGGCGACATGGTTGTGTGTGTTGATCATCCCTGGTATGACCACCTTGCTAGAGCAGTCGATAACGTGATCTGCCTCACTATTGAAGCGACCGATCTCGATTATCCTTCCATCCTCGATGTAGAGGTCTCCCTCCACCATCTCCCGGCTCTGGTTCTGGGTTGCGATGATTCCATCTCTGAGCAGAATGGACATGTCCTTCATCGGAAACCGTTTGAGGTATTTCAAACTGTTCGGGTCGCGGTGATTCTGTGCGTGAGAACACTTTGGAAAAGTTTTTCAACTGAAAGCATTCTCTTTCTATCGTGAAGTTCAGCAAGGAAGTTGCCGGACTTGTGGACCAGATTCCGTTTGGAATGGTCTCCACATACGGCGAGATCGCGAGAGCTCTGGGGGATGTGATTGCATCGAGGACCATCTACGCAACCCTGAGCCAAGGAATCGATGGAAACATTCCCATACATCGTGTGGTCACCGCCAGAGGAGAAGCAGCATACTCCAGACATCTTCAAACCCTGAAGGAGGAAGGAGTGCCAATCAGGGATAAAAGGGTAAGGGACGTATCGGAGCACTTGTTCAAGGATTTCAAGTCCTCCGGGATTCTCGAGAAGATGAGAAAGGAACAGGAGAGGCTGGCTGCAAAGGTGTCACTGGAAGATGGTTTTGACGCCTCCAGGTTGATTGGCGGGGTCGACGTTGCGTACGATGGAGACAACGCATATGCCGGGTGCGTGATACTTGATGCTGAAAAGATGAAACTGGTAGAGGAAAGAAGACTTAGCGGAAAGGTCTCGTTCCCCTATGTAAGCACCTACCTGTCCTACAGGGAGCTCCCGATGATTAAGAGGATATACTCCAAACTGAAGAACAAGCCGGATGTGCTCATGGTGGACGGCAACGGAATCCTGCATCCCAGAAGGATAGGCATCGCATCTCATGTGGGCATCGAGCTTGACATACCAACGATAGGGGTGGCGAAGAGGCTCCTCCTAGGTAGGCTGGGCAAGGTCCCTGAGAAGATAGGTGACTTCAGTAGCATAATCCACAAGGGGAAGGTCGTCGGAATGGCGCTGAAGACATCAAAATCTGACAATTATGTGTATGTTTCTCCAGGGCACAAGGTCTCCATGAAGAGCGCTCTGGAGCTTTCGAAGAAACTATGCTATCATCGCTTACCGGAGGCCATCAGAAGGGCACACAGAATGGCGTCCGAGCTGAAGAGGGTGCGGACGAAGTAGCGTCCCAAAAGAGCTTTTTATACGAGAAGACCAATCATTCAGATGTGAGGATCCTAGTCTTCGGTGCTGGAGCTCTGGGTAGCTTCGTTGGGGGTATGTTGTCCCAGAACAACGATGTGGTTCTTATCAGCAGACGACAGCATGTGGACACCGTCAATAAGAACGGGCTCACGATCACTGGAAAGACAGAAATCGTGGTCCATCCCATTGCCCGGGAGAGTGTGGATTGCAACGAGAAGCCTGACTGGGTGCTGGTGGCGACAAAATCCTATGACACTGAAGATGCTATGAGAACCTTGAGCCCTTTCTTCAAAGATGCCGTGTTCCTATCGCTCCAGAACGGTCTGGGAAACGAGGACATCATGTCGAGATATGTTCCCCCAGTGTTAGGCGGCACGACCAGCCAT
>JAZGCT010000090.1:0-3609 GCA_036477085.1 Thermoplasmata archaeon
GATTTTTGGTCGACCTGGATGCCAGCCAGGAAAAAAGCACTCTACCGGATCAGAGCATCAGATCCGACCTCATGCCCAGGTAGGTCCCGTCAAGAAGGTGGATCTTAGACTTGTTGAGGACCAGGAACTTGTTGGATAGCACCGGGCCCAACAGCTTTGACTTCGGGTCGTTCATCGGTGTTCCCCCGCAGAAGTCATTGAACGCTGGCATGATAATGAGCTCCTTGGGAAGCTTCCCGTACCTCTCGCTCTTTCTCCTGAAGTTCGTCCTTACCCAGCACCTTTTGGAAGCCTTCATGCCCAGACGGTCCACGAACTTCACTGTGGGGTGATTGTGGCCCATTATGGCGATCTTGGAGCTCATCATTTCCTTGGACGGCCAGGCATGTCCGTGGAACAGTCCGATCTCTCCGACCACTATTCCCCTCGACGTCCATACCCTCACGTTCCCCGGTAATATCCTGCCAATGCCCCCATCGTGATTCCCAGGCAATACCTCCACCTCCTCCACGTATTCTTGGAGTGTCTGAACAAGTAGCGGGATCTCGTCCCATTCCTGCCTGGAGGTCTTGGGTATGTTGTGCTTGAGGTCACCGAGGACGATGAGCTTCTCCGGTTTCTTCTCCTTGAGGATAGAGACAAGACGGTCGGTGATCTTGTCAGTCTGGCTGGGCAATATGAACCCGGCCTCCTTCAGTTCCCTCTCCATGCCGATGTGGAGGTCGGCAACAACAAGAACTCTGTCATCGATCATCAGTGCAGGTGTGTTGGGAATGGGCAACGCTTCCATGTTGGGCCCTTGCATCATAATTCAAAGGAACTCCTTAAGAACATTGGGGATTTCTTCAACCACGTCCATGGGCATCATGCCGTAGCTCTTCTTCCTGAACGCCAGATCACCCGCATGGCCCGAAGCGAACGCGCCCATTCTCGCGGCATTGAAAGGCTCCACACCCTTGGACAGCAGCCCTCCGACTATCCCTGCGAGGACATCGCCGGTTCCACCAACCGTCATCGCCTGGTTGCCGGACTGGTTCAGCTTGGTTCTCTTGCCGTCGGATATGATGTCGGTGCGGCCTTTCATGAGTACGGTGAACTTGGTTGTCCTTCCGAGTGAAGCCACCTGCTTGATCTGTCCATCCAGCCCCTTCAGCGTCTTTGATTTTGTAAGCTTCCTGAATTCGCTGGAATGCGGAGTCAATACACCCTGCCGGTTCTTCAGGCACGTCATGTCCTGAGCGACGGCGGTAATGCCGTCAGCGTCTATCACGTAAGGCAGGTCGATCTTTCTGACCAGTAATCTCACTGCTTCCAGCGTTTCTGCATCCGTTCCCAGACCGGGTCCCATCACGATCGCCTCGACCTTCTTGGCAGCCTCTTGGATCACTGGGATGTCGTCCGGAACAAGCTTGTCCGAAGACAGTGGGTGTACTATGAAATTGGGTGAGAAGGAGGCGACCACATCGTGAACGTTCTTGGGGGTCGCAATGTGAACCAGGTCCGCACCGATTCTGTAAGCAGCCAGACCCACCAGGGCTGGAGCGCCAGTGAAGGGTCCTCCGCTGACGACCAGCACCCTTCCGTTCTCCCCTTTGTGGGAATCCTCTCTCGGTATGGGATAGTAAACGAACTCTCCAGGGCCAGCATACCGTTCAGCCTCCTCCGGGATTCCGATGCTCCTAACGAATATCTGACCTGAGTTCTCTTTGGACTGGCCTTCCTTCTTGTCATGTAACGCCACCGTGATCGTCGGATGAATGGCCAGGTCCGCACCCAGACCGCTTGGGACGTCGATTGAAACTACTGGCTTTTTGGAAGCGTTCACCTTCTTGATCATGGACCGATAGGGTTCCCGGACCTTGCCTGATATTCCGATCCCCAGCAAAGCATCCACTATGATGTCGGAGCCGCGTATGAGAACTCCCAGATTGGATGCCGATTCAACAATCTCCAATTCATCTTCGATCCTGGCGAAGTTCTTGGTCGCTATCCCGGACTTGATCTCCTCCACGCCTTTGGCCAGGGCTACCTGCACTCTGCAATGCTCGCTCAAGTATCTGGCCGCGACGAAGCCGTCCCCTCCGTTGTTGCCAGTCCCACAGATCACCAGGACCTTCTTATCTCTCAGATCGAACTTCTTCCTAATTACATCCGCGACGGCCTCACCAGCGTTCTCCATCAACTTGATGGTGGGGACCCCGTGAAATTCTGAGTTCCTGTCCAGGACATTTATCTCCTTGAAGGGAAGCACGGCGGGAAAAGAAGTAGTGCACTATATCAATCTTTTTGGACGGTCATATTTATATTCAACGGTCTTTTCCCTATTCCGATGAACGAGTCTGGGGATGTTGAAGAAGCTGATGCCAGAAGGTTAAGAAAGATATTCAACATCTGCATAGTTTTGGTAATCCTCAGCATCATCGTCATAGGCGTCATCGCTATCGCCATCGTGATGGCCTGGAAGAACAAGATGAACTTGAGCGTTGGGATCGCCACCAGTTCCAGTACTCAGATCGCTCTATTCGTGGCCCCTGTCCTGGTTTTCGTCTCCCACCTTTTCGCCACCCCCATGACCTTGGCGTTCGAGATATTCGAGCTGGTGTCCATCGCGTTGGCCGTCCTGGTGGTACATATGGTCTCAGCGGACGGGAAATCCAACTGGTACGAAGGCGTTCTTCTCGTTATGGTCTACATGATTATAGCAATAGGGTTCTTCTTCCACCCTTAGGGAGGAGCGGATGAGATCTTCGATAAAGAGATTCGGTGCCGGCCTTTCGGCCAACGTCGTTCTTCTTGCCGTGGTCAGTTTCTTCGTTGACCTCAGTAGTGAGATAATCTTCCCCCTGCTCCCATTCTTCATGGTCATCCAGCTTGGGGCCAGCTACTTCATCGTAGGGATTATGGAAGGTGTCGCAGAGTTCATTGCATCTGTCATCAAGGTGTTATCCGGGCACTGGTCCGACCGGGCCGGGAAGAGGAAGTCGTTCATCACGGGTGGATACGGCCATTCTGCCATAATGAAGCTCTTCTTCTCTCTCTCCGCCATCTGGCAGCACTTCTTCGTTCTTAGGATTATGGAGAGGGTGGGCAAGGGCATCCGGGAACCGGCCAGGGACGCTCTTGTGGCCGAGTCCACCTCTCCCAAGACCCTGGGAAAGGCGTTCGGCTTCCAACGGGCCCTCGATTCTGGCGGTGCCATTCTAGGACCGATCTTCGGAATTATACTTCTAGCCATCTTCGCGACCTCGTACCAACCCATCTTCCTCATCGCAGCGATTCCAGCATTCGTCGCCTTCAAGCTCTCATTGCTGTTGAAGGAAAAGAAGAAGTCCAAGAAGGACAAGGCCAGAGTCAAGATAGGCTTCAAGTTCTTACCCATCCGATTGAGGGTCTTCGTTGTGATCGCCACCATCTTCGCTCTGGGCAACTTCTCGTTCTTCTTCGTGTTGCTGAGGGCGGTGGACCTGGGGCAGAGCCAAGTGATGGCCCTGGCGTTCTATCTGCTGATGAACATCTGGTTTGCCGCTTCGTCGATCCCTGCGGGGGCTTTGAGCGATAAGATAGGACGGGTGCCAACAATAGCGGTCGGCTACGTGTTCTTCGCCGCCA
>JAZGCT010000091.1:0-4424 GCA_036477085.1 Thermoplasmata archaeon
TGAATATCAGAACAGGTCCTTTGGGAACGTGTAGTATCTGAACATCGTCAATGTACCATCCAGCCCACCCGGATTGGTAGTTGGACGGATCCGTCCAGAGGTGGAAACCGATGATTATCTGCTCGCCGGAATAAGGATTGAGATCGAATTCTGCAACTTTCCAGTCGGAACTTGAGCCAGCGTACGCACCGGCGCCTGGCCCAGGAGGCGTTGGAGCGCCCAGATCCACACTCCCTGAATAACCGCCCAATGGTTCTATGTAACTCCAAGTTGAACCGCCATCACTGCTTATCTCAACGAATCCACCGTCATTCATCCATGGCCCCAGGATCTGGTAGAAATGCGAGAACCTCAGCCTTGCCCTGTCTGATCCCGAAAGGTCTATCGTTGGTGTCTCCAATCTGATGTCCGCAGCCTTCCTGTAGGCCGAGTTGAGGTTCGTCCCCCAGCATTTAGTCGTTGAATGACACGAGTTCGGTCCGACGTTGACTGGAACCCCCAATTCCCAAGCGGTCTTGGGCTGGCTCCCCGCTGTCCACTTGCCCTGGGATGCCGGGCCTCCGTTCTCCATCGTATCCTCAAAGAGCTTTGTCATCACCGTCATCTGCTTGGTGGATACGTTGTTCCAGGGAACCACATCTATGTCCAGCAGCGTCATCACCTCTATTGCGTAATCTCCGGTAATCGTCGGAATGAAAGTCCAGTAGACGTTTGTCATCTCATCGGCACTCAGATTCTCCACACTTCTCACGGGATCGTACTGCAACTCCCCAGGTCCGCTTATCTTCAGACTTACCTCGAACGACCGATCGTAGCGTCCGTTGTTCCTGATCGAAGCCGTGACGTTCGCCTCTTCACCGGAGATATGAACTCCAGGGACCGAGAAATCGATTATGGAAACATCTGGCGTGGGCGTCGATAGGTGAACATAGGCCATATCAATGGCCACTGGACCCGAGTACGGCACCCCTTTCACCTGTATCAGGCTGTTCACGCCGTATGGAGTCCCAGGAGGTATCGTGACCTCAAGAACGATATCTCTAGATGCTCCCTTGAACAACGTGCCAGTGTCCGGGATACCGGGCGCACCACCCGTATCTGCAAGGGGCGAGACACCGTCCCACATGAAGAGCTCCATTGGCCATCCATAAGCGTCCTTGAGGACTATGTCAATCACGTCGGATATCTTCTGCAGGTTCCTGACCGTCAGGTTGAAACGATGGGTCGTTCCAGCCAGGTCGATCCTTGAGTAATCCGGTTCCACGATTATACCGTCCCTGACATCCGCTGAGATGAGCACGTCATCTATGTACCATCCCGGAGAACCACCGGTCGTGTCGCTTCCAAAGGCAAACCTGAACATGAAGCTTGAAGAACCGTTGAACTGCGATAGGTCGACTGAAACCTCCTCCCATCCAGGGCGGTCGTAACAGTACGCTTCCTTCCCTCCCAATGGGTTGTTCATCGTGTTGTCCAATTCGGTATCGTAGTAAGGATTAGGATTGGGCATAATCGGATCATCGACCTGGACCCAGGTGATGCCGGTGTCGGTTGAGACCTCTATGATCCCTCCGTCCCCGTTGTTGGTGACATTGTCCTCGGTCTCCAAATAATGCCAGAAGATGAGTTCGGTGTTGGTTGACAATATCAGATCGAATGTGGGTGATTCCAGATATGCCAGAGCTTCCGTCGAGTAGTTGGCGGCAATGTTCGTTCCCCACGCGCTCACTCCTGAATGGGTCGAATTAGGGCCTACGTTCTCCGGCGTTCCCAACTGCCACTCCGTCCCAGCACCGTTGGAGTAGTTCTTCCATTCTCCAGGACCCATTTCCATGGCATCTCCCCAGGTGGGCGACAATGCTTTGACATCATCCGAATGAAAAGATACCAGGACCATAAGAGACGTGAAAAGAAGACAGTAGGATGCCCCCAGGGAAACGATTCTCTTCATTGCTTTACTGCTAGCCCTTTTCATTCCAGCTCTCTCCTTCGACAGTTCGATGCCAGAACTGCCCGTCATCCGGGTCGGAAACACTTAAGGATGACGGTACCAGTATCAGGAACAATACTGTTAAATTTTGCCATGGGTTATTATGACACTACAAATGATTGCACGTCACATGGGACGTTCTCCAGCAAGAATCAACGCCGTCCTCGGTTTTTCTCGCCAATGGATCTATAATGCTCTCCGAGCCAGCACCGTGGTATCCTCTGGAATGCTCATCACGCAAAGCCCGCAACCAAAGCATCTCTCCGTGTGGAAACGAATTCTGACTTCTTCTGGTTTTGTGCCTTTGTCTGATAAAACAATTGAATCTCTAGGCCAGTCATTCCTCTTCCTTTTTGAGCACCTTCACCATTGCCTTTGCTAAATCATCCGGCAGAGTGTCGAGCTTGTCGAGCTTTGCAAGTTTGGAATCGATGCTCTTCAAATACTCTGTCCCTTTCGACACTTGCTCCATTGTCGATGAGCTTGCAAAGTAACCAAAATCGGGTTCGCTGTCACCTTTGAAGTCGACAAGGTCGCGCACTTCGTACCCATTCTTCTTCTCAGAGAGAAGCAGTTTCTGGAGGTCAGCTTCCTTGACACATTGATGGAAACGGTCAATATCTTCTGGTTTGCCCTCCACGACGACTTCTACGTTGTTTCCTTCCACGTTTCTTGGGAACACCTTGACCCCGCTTTTATTCGCCAGTTCGTAGATTCTCGGTCTAGCTCCAACATCTTGGATCTTCCCGTTGCCTCTTATTACAAACGACTTCAAAACTTGCCCAGTCACACAACCCCCTCCAAAGTCCCTCTAATGGGACATGCTGACATGAGTGGGTTGTCCGTCGGTTGTGGAGGATTGATGCAACTGATATGTATCTCCCCTTTGGCTGTGGATGTGCTGGAATCACCGCACTCCGTCCTATTTAGGTTTTTTGTTTTCATCTGCACGTTCCAGTCCACACTCCGATTAAATCCTTCCGATTACTTCTAGCGTAAGGTTATCGTTGTCATGATCGATGATCTATGTGTCTGCATGATAACTCTTCTTGGGGGCATAAATAGGTTTCTTCGTCTTCCCTGGATGTCCTGAGATGTCGATTATCAAGAATTGCCCCCGTCCCACATCCACACAAAGCTTGGTGCTCGCGTTCAGTGCAGAAACTGTGGGTGAATCGGGTGGGTCTGTGGATATTGAAGTTCTTGAGAATTTCTGGATATGATGCTGGCTGATGCTCGTCAGACCAGAATCGAAAGAACTATCTCACTTAACGGGAAGGAACCCACATTCCAAAACCTTTAAATATGTCAGACGCTATACCGACATTTGTCGGACAGAACATAAAGAACTGTCCGACAGAGTCAATGCTGGGAAAGTGATGGCATCGGACACAGAACGTGTTACAGTAAGAATACCAACTGAAACAGTGGACGCTCTCCAGCATCTAGTCAAGAACGGTGAATATTCTACACTGTCCGATGCCGTCCGAGCCGCGATTGACATCTTCATAGAAGCTCAGTTCGCACCCGAATACATCAAGAAGATGACGATAGAGCTTCCGAAGGGCAACGTGGTGGATCTCCAGGAACTGGTTCAGAAGGGAGATTCGGTCTCGGTGGAAGACGCCATACGCAACGCAGTGCGAGAATACGTCCGGAGACGGCTCTCAAAGGCAATGGAGAATCTCGAATAAGAAGGGAAGTTGGCCTCGAAGGGGGATTGAGAGATCAATCCTATGGGATGCACGCATGGAGCGGTGCTTGCGCACCGATCTGGCATGTTTCGAGGGATGGAATATGGGATTTGAACACTTGCTCCATGAAACGAAGGAATTCAACGATGACGAGTCGTTAGGCTATCGCTCTCCCAAGATAATCGTGGTGGGATGTGGCGGAGCTGGTAGCAACAGTGTGAACCGTCTCTCTAAGATGGGAGTCCACGGAGCGGAGACATACGCCATCAACACTGACAAGGCGCATCTGGACAGGATCCAGGCCGACAACAAGGTGATGATAGGTGGATCGATCACCAGAGGTCTGGGATGCGGCGGGATGCCGGATTTGGGACTGAAATGCGCTGAACAGTCCGAGGAAGAGCTGAGGAAGGTGATCTCAGGCGCGGACCTAGTGTTCATCACCGTCGGAATGGGCGGTGGGACCGGAACTGGCCTGGCGCCCTACGTGGCCCAGCTGGCCAGGAGGTCCAGAGCCGTGGTCGTGGCTATCGCGAGCACCCCGTTCACGGTGGAACGATCAAGGATCGTAAGGGCGAAGCACGGCCTGGAGAAGCTCAGGCACAGCGCGGACAGCGTTATCGTGCTGGACAACAACAAGCTCCTTGAGATCGTACCCAATCTTCCGGTCAACCAGGCGTTCGGGGTGATGGACCAGCTGGTCTCAGAGGTCGTCAAGGGCCTCACGGAGACGATCACCA
>JAZGCT010000092.1:0-5144 GCA_036477085.1 Thermoplasmata archaeon
TTTCAGTCACAAGAATAACTAGGGCCTTCTCGGCTGGGGCTTTTGGCATAGAAAAGAACCGGAGGTTCGTCCCGACTAGATGGAGCATTACGGCCGTGGATGACATCGTAGGAAAGGAACTAAGGGAGGAAGTGAAGGACTACCCCTTGATCAACGAATACAGGATCTATGAGTCCTGGAGGCTGGACAATAGATTCCTCATCCTGATGATGCCAATGAGCTGGAAATATGAGTTGATGGAGGCTTGGTATCCGGACACAGTGTGGAACCCCAGAGGGAAGAGGATAGTCATCTATGCCAGTCATGAGGGGTACAAGGGCAGGTCCAAGTATGCCGAGATAGGTGGATGCTACTATGCTGCAAGACTTGCGGTGGGAGAACATCTAACGGGAATCAGGCGCCAAGCGGCCATCTGCATAATGCGAGAGGCGCATCCAGGCTACATCATGCCTGTCGGGGTCTGGAACGTCAGGGAGAACATCAGAAATGCGCTTTCAAAAGACCCGAGGAAGTTCGACACCTTGAGGGAAGCATTGGATTACTCAAGCACAAGAATGGCCATACCTGTCGGCAGATGGATCAAGAACAGCAGTCTTCTTAAGGACGCTCTGTATCAAAAGAGGCTAGAGGACTTTCTGGTAGCATGAAGACGACCGAGATCACCTGCAAATACGCGATATCCCCATCCCGCCTGCCGGGCTATGACTATGCTCTGAACCCTTACCGAGGGTGCGGTCACGGCTGCGCCTACTGCTATGCGCCAGATGTTCTCAGGGAGAAGAGAGAGTGGGGGACCTTCGTTGATGTCAAGAGGAACATCCCAACCATCCTCGCCAAAGAGGTGAAGAGGAAGAAGAAGGGGGTCGTTGGCATAGGCACGGTCACGGATGCTTATCAGCCGATAGAGAAGAAGTACGAGGTGACAAGGTTCTCTCTGGAGCAATTGCTGAAAGAGGATTTTCCCATCTGCATACAGACCAAATCTGACCTAGTTCTGAGGGATCTCGACCTGATAACGCGGTTCTCTGACTCCGAAGTGGGATTCACGGTGGCTTTCCATAACGAGAGCACTCGAAAGCTGTTCGAACCCAACGCTTCTCCGATCGAAAGACGTCTCTCTGCTTTGCGCACTCTGAGCGATGAGGGTGTGAAGACCTGGGCGTTCATTGGGCCGATCCTGCCTCATGTTTCGATAGAAGAACTTCTGGAACTGGCTGGACGTATCTCAGACACCGGGGTCGACCACGTACTCGTGGACAAGCTGAACCTGAAGAGGAGCACAAGGAAGAACATACTGAAACGACTTCACGGAAAGAGCCCAGAACTGCATTCCATGTACTCGGGCAACATCAGCGACAAGGAACACTACCGGAAGGTCTCAAAGGCAATAATCGAGGAACTGGAATCTCACGGTATCCGCTCAAAACCAGCATTCTGAAGGAAAAACCATTTTAACCAATTTCCCAATTCGTTCCCATGGCCTCGCTTCTCTCCGACCTCGAGAAGGTCAGGGAGCTTCTGGACAGGGAACACGGACTCAATGCGATGGTGATAGCCAGAGTCTTCCCGAAGGACCCTGACAAGAAGATCTATGTGGATGACCCCGACGAACCTCATGGAGTAATGACCCTGCAGAAGGGCAAGCCGGACCATTGCTCCATATACGCGGACAATGAGGAGTCCTTCCTGGACCTCGTGAAGGTTCTGGAGAGCGGCAAGGAATACCAGTTCTCGGGGATGAGGGACATATTCATCCCATACCTGGAAAAGGAATTCGAGAAGATCGACATCAACCCGTGCTGGTTCTTCGTTCTGGGTGATGAAGGGGCGAAGGGAGAGGTGCGTCATGAAGTCACTTCGCTGGTGGAGGACGATATTGAAACGGTTGCACATAACTGGGAGTACTTCGACGGCGCCTACGAACATGTCCGAGACCGAATCATCAACGGCATGAGCGCTGCAATCCGCGAGGATGGAAAACTGATAGGCTGGGACGCGACCCATTTCGAGACCGACAAGGTGGTGATGCTTGGATTCCTGTTCGTGTTCGATGAGTACAGGAAGGGAGGGTATGCCACGTCCATGTGCGTCGTTCTGACCAATCGAATCCTTGAGAAAGGGAAGAAACCCATATTCTACGTCGTCAAGGACAACGAGGCCTCGGTCAAGTTCTCACAGAAGATAGGGTACGAGATAGTGGATTCTCATTCCTGGGTCACAGGAGTGAAGAAATGAAGATCACACCCATCGCGGCTGACAGCATGGGAACCAGAAGTATGGCCACCAAGATACCGAGACCTGAGTTCGGAAACGCAAAGAAAAAGTCAGACCAAGATAGATTCATTCTGAGTAGTCCGGTTCTGGCTCTGCAGGTTCATCCAGCTGCTTCGGCGGTCCATTGTCCTTGTTCCTGGGCTCAAATACCATCTTGCACTGATCATCACCGAGAGCAAGGCACTTGGTCTCCTTTCCGTGATACTTGACCTCGGATAGCTCCGAGATGAAACCTTCGAAATATCCCAGGAAGTATGCGTCTACCGGGACGGTGGAGTACATCTTCTTCGCCCTGAATGACTGGGCTACCGGGAAGCCAGTGGGAGATATCACTATCCATCTGTCTCTTAACCGCTCGACTGATATCCTTCCCCAGCCGATAACGGCGTTCTCCGCAGCCAGGAAGTTCAGGAGAGCCTCCTCGTCGGTCTTGCCGCGGGCCGCAATGAAGGCCCTGCCAAGCGTCCTGAAGAAGTTCCTTCCGTATGGCTTGCCCATCTTCTGCATCAGAGGGTTGGCCGAGTCCCCGACTATCTTCTTGAGCTCTATGTACATGTCGTAAAGAAGGTCTGCACGGGCCCAGATGATGGGGAGGTCGCCCAGTTTCAGCTGCCCTTTTGCGTAATCGATCTTCGACTGGTCAAGGTAGATCTTGTGAACGTTCCGGATGTCCTTCTCTGTCGGTTCGACCCTCATGCCCCGCCTCTATTGATAATAGTGTCCTGGTGATATTTAAAACGAATGTTGGCTCCCAGGAGATAAGAAAGGATTTTCATATCAGGAACTATTCCTTGGGTGATGCTAGAGGATGAGGTCTACGATTTCATAATCGTTGGTGGGGGACCGGTTGGCCTGCATGCCGGTCTGAAGGCTGCTCTCCTGAACCATACCGCCTTGGTGCTGGATAAGGGACGGAAATGGTGCAGGATCTGGTACGTCCCAAGGGTCGACAACATCCCGGGATTTCCTGACGGCATCTCAGGAGCAGAACTGGTGAACGCCGGAAGAGAAGCACTGAAGAAGTATGGGAAGAAGGTCGAACTGAAGGACTTCTACGAGGTCAACAGCATCGAGAAGGGGGAGACGTACAAGGTCAAGACCCTGAACAGCAGGACAAACAGAACGGAAGTGTTCGAGTCCAAGGCCGTCATCCTGGCGACAGGGATCAGTGACAACCAGCCGCTGATAGATGGGTCGATACAACACATTCTGCCATACGCAGGCAAGGGGCTGGTGCACTACTGCATGTTCTGCGACGGACACCAGATGACCGGTCAAGATGTCGCCGTCTTCGGACACACCGAGTTCGCTTTGAATACCGCCATGAACCTGAACTGGTTCGATGCGAAGTCCGTGACCATGGTCACCAATGGCAAAGAGATGTTCGAGGACGAGGACCTCAATGAGATCGAGAAGAAGGAGCAACTTGACAGACTTGCAGATCATGAAGTTGAGATTGTTACGACCGAGATAGCTAGCCTCTTCGGACTGGACGACAATGTGCTCGGACTCAAGTTCACCGACGGGTCGGAGAGGACGTTCGAGGCGGGGATGTCCGCACTCGGGGTGTACAGGATAAACAACGAACTCGCGGCGCTCTTGGGGGGAAAGCTGGATGAGGAGGGATATGTGGTCATAGATTCGGACAGCAGGGTCCTGGACAGCTCTGGGAACCCGATCGAGGGGTTATACGCGGTCGGAGACGTGACCAATGATTGGAATCAAATACCAATTGGTTACGGGCATGCGGAGAGGGCGGCGATTCACGCCCACTCCTACTTGATTCAGAGTTACTGAGTGCACTTAGCCAATTACCAACCAGAACAACATCACCACGCCAACACCAGCCAAGAATAGAACCGGATACCCTTTCTCCTCTCTCGGAATGAAATCCCTTATGCCAATGTACAACAACATCCCCAGCAACAGAGCGAGGATTGCCCCCTGAACGTTCCTTTCGACTTCCAATGCAAGAGCGACGATGACACCCAGTAATGTTGACAATGACAGAATGACTTTGTTAGTGCCAGTCTTTGCTCTTTCATGAATGTGTTGCATCGAAATGGATGAAGAGACGGTGTGAAGGAAAATGGGAACGGCTATTAGAAAACCAAGGGTCGGATCTATATCAATCGCGGTCACTAAAACGAACCCTAATATGAAGTGGTCCAGGAAAAAACCGACCTCATGCAACACCTTCAGTTCTCCCAACATCTCATTCTTGTTCTTGACATGCTGGTAGAGGAACTTCGCAGCCAGATGGAATATCACGAAGCCCAGGAGCATCAGGAGGTACACGCTGACAGAATCGGAGAACTCTGCCACCTCTGGAAGCAGGGTCAGGAATATCAGAGCAAGGAAAAGGCCCCCACTGAAGCTCAACAACCTGTAGTGGTGCTTCTCCATGAAAACGGAGACCTTGTGGCTGAGGTAATGGACCACGCTGAGTATTACCGCGACCATCAGAACTAACGCGGTCTGGACCTCGTTCATCTAACGCAGTTAGAAACACGAAGTTTAAAATCCTTTGTGAAGAATTCATGATGGGGTATTAGATGGTCGAGTTGAAGCAGGTGGAATGTAAATACTGCGGGAAGATAGTCGATCTCAGGAACACCGTCAAGCTGAATCCGGAGACCGAGGAGTACGAGTACGCCTGCGAGAACTGTGCCAAGAGACTGGAACTGGACCCGTACAAGGAAGATCCCTCCCAGATATATTGAGAATCAGTCTTGAGTCACGGACGCATGAGTAATGCCAGAAACCGATTCTGGTATAGGGAAGGTGGGCACTTTGGATACATTGATTCGAACACAAGGATTGTCCAAGTACTACGGCAAGAACAACGAGATAGGGGCGGTCGACCGACT
>JAZGCT010000093.1:0-4600 GCA_036477085.1 Thermoplasmata archaeon
TGGTGGATGACGAGTCACAGCACCTCTCGGGAAGGCTGGACCTAGCGGAGACCTGGATCAAGAAACATGCACCTGAATCGTATCATGTGGAACTGCTCGATGAAGTGCCGGAGGATGTAAGGAACGCACTCACGGAAGATGATCTCAGATCACTCGAGACATTCAGGGAAGTGATTGCTCAGGCCGATTGGAACGAGAACGCGTTGAAGGAGGCGATGATGAAGATGACCAAGGGGGAAGGTTTTCCGGTAAATACTGGGAGGTTCTTCAGGAACCTGTACCTCGCGATGCTGGGAAAGGAGCAGGGGCCCAGGGCGGCGCCGTTCTTGTCAGTACTGAAGAAGGAATTCGTTCTTGAAAGACTGGATGATGCTATACAGAGTCAATAGGCCTCCAGCAAAGGATAAATAGAAACTTATGAATCACCATTTCTACATTACCCATAAGGCAGCCCCGTGGTGTAGAGGTAACATCAGAGACTCTGGATCTCTTGTCGCCGGTTCAAATCCGGCCGGGGCTATTCGATGACGACAGAAGAGAAAGCACCCAGAGACTTCATACGCCAGATAATCGACGAGGACAACAGGACCGGCAAGCACGGAGGTAGAGTGCACACCAGATTCCCGCCCGAGCCGAACGGTTATCTCCACATAGGCCATGCAAAGTCTATCTGCCTGAACTTCGGAATAGCTGAAGAATATGGAGGAAAGTGCAACCTTCGGTTCGATGACACCAACCCCACAAAAGAGGAGGAAGTGTACGTCAAGTCGATAATCGAGGACGTCAAGTGGCTGGGATTCGACTGGGAGGACCGTCTCTACTTCGCCTCGGACTACTTCGATCAGTTGTACGATTACGCGGTCCAGCTGACCAAGAAGGGCAGCGCATATGTGGATGAGATGTCGGCAGAGGAGATCAGCCAGTACAGGGGAACCTTGACAACCCCGGGCATAGAGAGCAAGTACCGGAATCGTCCTGTTGATGAGAATCTGGACCTATTGGAAAGGATGAAGGCAGGAGAGTTCGCCGACGGAGAGTATGTGCTGAGAGCCAAGATCGATATGGCCCACCCAAACATGAACATGAGAGACCCGGTGGTCTACAGGATCCTCCACGCATCTCACCACAACACCGGAGACAAATGGTGTACCTACCCGATGTATGACTGGGCCCATGGTCTGGAAGATTCAATAGAGAACATAACGCATTCCATATGCACGCTGGAGTTCGAGGACCACAGACCCCTATACGACTGGTTCCTTGACGAACTCGGTGTCTATCACCCACAGCAGATCGAGTTCGCACGTCTGAATCTCACCTACACGGTCATGAGCAAGCGGAAGCTACTGGAGCTTGTGGAAGATGGACATGTCAACGGTTGGGACGATCCCCGGTTGCCCACGCTTACCGGCCTGAGGAGACGAGGATACTCCCCGTCGGCCATCAGGTCCTTCTGCAGCCGCATAGGGGTGGCCAAGGTAAACAGCACGGTCGATATTGAGTTCCTGGAGCACTGCCTCAGGGATGACCTCAACAAGACCTCACCGCGATTCATGGGTGTACTGCGTCCGCTCAGGTTGGTCATCGAGAACTACCCGGAGGACGAGGTGGAGGAGTTCGACGCGATCAACAATCCGGAAGACCCGAGCGCTGGGACGCGGAAGGTTCCGTTCTCCCGGGTTCTCTACATCGAGAAGGATGACTTCATGGAGGACCCGCCGAAGAAGTTCTACAGGTTGGCTCCAGGACGAGAGGTCAGGTTCAGGTACGCCTACTTCATCACATGCAAGGAGGCGGTCAAGGAGGACGGAGAGGTGGTGGAACTCAGATGCACTGTCGATATGGACACCAAAGGCGGGGCTGCGCCTGATGGTCGGAAGGTCAAATCCACTCTCCATTGGGTGTCAGCTGAACATGCGATCGTCGCCGAGGCACGGCTGTACGAAAGGCTGTTCACAGTGCCAAACCCACTCGGAGAGAAGGACGCGGATTTCAAGGACCTGATAAACCCTGATTCACTGGAAGTTGTGGAGACATGCAAGGTGGAGCCTGGTGTGAAGGATCTCAAGCCGTTCGGCAGATTCCAGTTCGAGAGACTGGGATATTTCTGCGTAGACCCGGACACGACCTCCGAGAACCTGGTCCTTAACAGAACAGTGGAACTCAGGGACGAATGGGCGAAGATACAAAAGCAGCAACAAGCCCAACGATAGCTGGAGAGGCGCCTTGTCCTCTTCCAGCGTCAAAGTACAGTTTATGAAAGGGTAGCGCTATTCGCTGAAGTGACATAGCCCCGTGGTGTAGAGGTAACATAGGAGACTTTGGATCTCTTGTCGCCGGTTCAAATCCGGCCGGGGCTACTCCCTTGTTTTGGGCAACTCTTAATATGCCGACGGTGATTACCGATTCGCCCGGTGGGGAGGTTATGATAGAGAGAGAAAGAGTTCTTGAATCACTCGAGAAATATGACTTGAGCAAAGCGAAGATTGGGGTTCTGGCATCCCACTCTGCCCTGGATGTTTGCGATGGTGCGGTGGATGAGGGTTTTCAGACGCTTACGATTTGCGAGAAGGGGAGAGAGGAACCGTACACTCGGTACTTCAAGGCCGTTCGTTCAGCGGACGGAACGCTCATCAGAGGTGTGGTGGACAAGGCGGTCGTGTTGGACAAGTTCAAAGAGATCCTGGAACCCAAGAACCAGGACATGATAATCGGGGAGAACGCAATCTTCGCCCCGCACAGGTCGCTCGTGGCATACGCCGGAATCGATGGCGTGGAGAACGACTTCTACGTGCCCATAGTCGGAAGCAGGAACCTGCTGAGATCTGAAGAGAGGGGAGAGGACAGGGACTATTACTGGATGCTGGAGAAGATGGACTTGCCATTCCCCAAGAAACTGGAGAACCCGGAGGACATCGATTTCCTGGTCATGGTCAAGCTCCCCCACAAGATCAAGAGGCTGGAACGAGGGTTCTTCACCGCAGCCAGCTACAAGGAGTATATTGAGGAGGTGGAAGTGCTCCTGAGAAACGACGTCATAACGGAAGAGGATCTCGAGAAGGCAAGGATTGAGGAGTACATCGTCGGTCCGGTGTTCAACTTCGATTTCTTTTATTCGCCGCTAACAGAAGGTGCCGAGAAACTTGAGCTTCTGGGCATAGACTGGAGGTTTGAGACCTCGCTTGATGGACATGTGAGACTTCCCGCACCACAGCAGATGACGCTACTGGAATCACAGGCAACGCCCGAATACACGGTCTGCGGCCACAACAGCGCCACGTTGAGAGAGTCATTATTGAGGAAGGTCTTCCCGCTGGCAGAGAAGTATGTGGAGGGTACGAAGGAGTACTACCCGCCCGGCATGATAGGTGCCTTCACCCTGCAGACGTGCGTTGACAAGGATTTGAACTTCTGGATATACGACGTCTCACCCAGGGTCGGTGGAGGTACGAACGTGCATCTGGCCGTCGGTCACCCATATGGCAACTCCATCTGGAGGACCAATATGAGCACCGGAAGAAGATTGGCACTGGAAATAAAACGCGGAATAGAAATGGATGCGATGGAGAAGATCGTAACCTAGTACGTCTTCGCGCAGTTCCCGCAAGTCGGTCTTCCGTCAGCTCCAGGTGTGAGTGTGGTTCCACAATTCTGGCAGAACCTCGGTGCGTCCTGTTGAGGTGGTTGGCTTGCTTGCTGTTGTGGCGGAGGCTGGTATGACTGCTCCTGCGGCTGCGACTGCTGTGGCGGTGCTTGACCGGGATCGTGCTCAGGCCAATCTGACTTTGGCTGCTCCTCTTGGTGTGGCCATGCCGCCACTTGTCCCTGCGGCTGCTGCTGGGTCTCCGACGGGGGCTGGTATGAAGGCTGCTGGGGTTGCCCCGGCGGTGGTTGGTAAGTGGGATGCGGTGGCACATAGGCCATCTGTCTGAACTGCTGTTCCATGTACGCCCGCTCGTCGGTTCTCTGAACCGTGGTGTTAGCATATCTGTCCAACATCTTCTGTCGGGGATCGCCGTCCGTGAACATACCGACGAGCCAGTCTATTAGCAGGAATACCCAGAATATCTTGGATATGTTCCTCATGAGGGAGGACACAAAGTTCAATTCACCCTGTTGGGTCGATACTACTTCCAAGCTCAACAGTTTCTTCCCGATAGTTCCACCTATGGACACTTCAAGGACGATGAAGTATAGAAACATCAGAAGTCCCATGAAGAACCATCCGATGAATCCAAAGGGGGAGAGTATTGAGAAGAAGAGGCCCACTAATCCGCCAATTACAGCGAATATTATCCCATCAATGATGAGAGCGACTATTCGCCGAAGCCAATGGTCCTGTAATGCCTTATTGCTGCCTATAATATCGAAACCTGTGGTCATTTACAACTCCACCTTGCAGTAACTCTCCACCGCTAATTCAGTTTTTGACTATAAAGATATTGGCAAGGTCGGTCCATGCGAATGAGTGCCAGTTCTCAGATGGCATAAAGAGATACAGAATGGTGAGGACAGAATCAAGAGGCTTTGAAGAGTGGAAGAAAGCTACGAAGATCGGAGATTCCTCTCCAAAGAATCGCTCGGCAAGCAAATAGACAAA
>JAZGCT010000094.1:0-8632 GCA_036477085.1 Thermoplasmata archaeon
CAGCCTGGCCATACCCCTTACCTATTGGTTCGAGGCCCTTAGAAGGGTATTGGCTCCCGAGACATTGCAGATCACGACCAGCCTTACCCAGATCGACACTGGTTTGCTTATGCTGATACTTCTACATCTACCATAATCCTGGTCCTGGTATCCTACTTCGTATTCAAGGGCGCTGACTATCTAGCCAGAAGAAAAGGCATAATAGACATGATCACTTCGTACTAGTGTCCCGCTCCTTCAGGATCGGATAGCGATAGAACCTTCCACACTTCTCACAGACCATAGTTATTCTATCTCCGGTCAATCGAACTCTGCAGTTTATGCCAGGTCGGAGAAAGGTGTGGCACCCCCTGCAGTATTTTCTCTTCAAGTTTCCTGGGATGGTGACATTATACCTCATACCTATCTTCCAGGCGAGGTGGGCGTATCTGTTAGCTCGTTTGGTATTCCCCTTCAAGCCGTATTTCTCGGCAAGACCGAAGAGGACGTTGATTCTCTCAGAGGCTATCTTCCTCTCCTCGTTCTTCTTTCTCCGGGCCATTCCTTCCAGCTATTGGTTCGCCCCTAATAACCTTTGTTGGTCCTCATTCGTTCGGTCTGTATCCAGCATTATCTCATCTCGCGCAGTGAGAACCACTTCGCGTACCGAGAGCATTACATCATTCTTCTCCAAGAATCGCACAACCTTCATGGAATCCTCTTTTCTTACTATGAACGCTCCTCGTATCAACTTCACATAAGGTATGTCGTCAAGGAATCCTTTCCGCCAGTAGACATATCTGCCTCCCCAGGAGCTGGTTTCTTGCCCATAGAGCATCTTCGCTATTGCACTGGACTCGGTCTTGGTTGCACCTGGTAGGGTCCAAGCTATAAGTATCGCTCTCAATTGTGGGCGTATACGCCCAAAAAGAACTTAACGACTCGTTTCACCCGATTTAATCAGGTAGCTGGAAACACTTTCGCTTCTGCCAACGAATTAATACTGAACCTGACTAGATACTTGGGTGAACTACCATGTTGGTAATATGGAAAGCAAATTTCAGCGGGACACGAGAACAGCTTCAGAGCGTCAAGCAGAGGCTGGAGGAGATTGCGGATAAGAGAGGCGAGAAGATAGATGGACCTTACTACGGTCAGGACGCTGATCTCGTTTGGCTTTTCTGGACAAAGGCTGGCAATATCGGCCTCGGTGGAAGGGATTTTCTTCCCTGGGTGGAGGAGAACAAGATTCCTATTGAGCCCGTGAGCTGGGAGATTGGGGTCACCGAGGAAGAGTTCTGGGGTTAGTCAGTCATTTGTGGGCGTATACGGACATAAAAAACCCATCACTCCGGAAACTGTCTCTCCAACGCAGAGGTTAGGCGTCCAGAACCTTTAACTATCCGCGGACGATTTGGAATCGATTCCAATGAAAGGAAGGGTAAAAAGGATATTCAGGAACACCAAGGACAAAGTGGACCTTATCGTGATCCAGACGGCGACAGATCCGTATGTCGACCGCACTTACTTCTACGTGACAGGATTAGCACACGGAGTGATGGAGGGTACAACAGCCGTTCTTTATCCTGATGGATCTGTCAAGATCCTGACGTCCTCGCTTGAGGCCGAATCCGCGAAGACCTCCGGTCTGCCGGTGACGATCCTGAAGAGCCGGGAAGACCGGGAGAAGAAGCTCAAGCGGTTGCTGGGAGGCGCCAAGAGGATAGGAATCCATGCCACCGAGATGACACATCAAAGCTACAAGGATATTACAAAGAAGGCGCCCAAGGCCAAGTTCGTGGACGTATCCGACGCCATAGTCAAGGCGCGGCTGGTCAAGGATTCAAAGGAATTGAAACGCATGTCCAAGGCCGCCGAGATAGCTTCTGAGGTGGCAGAGGAGATAATCCCGTTCATTGATATCGGCAAGAAGGAATACGAGATAGGCGCCGAACTGGAGCATCTAATGGCAAAGAAGGGGTCAACAGGTCCTTTCTTCGACACGATTGCATCTTCTGGACCCAACTCGGCGCAGCCGCATTACACGGTCGGCGACAGGAAGATCCAGAAGGGGGACTTCATGGTGTTGGACTTCGGTGCTACTTACATGAAGTACGGTAGTGACATCACCCGGACCTACGTCGTTGGAAAGGCCACCAAGAGAATGAGATCCATGTACGAGACCGTCAGCAAGGCCCAACAGAGAGCGCTTGCTAAAGTCAAGGCGGGTGTCAAGGGTGGAGAGGTCCACCTGGCCGCGGACAAGTACATCGGCAGGACGAAGTTCAAAGGCAGGTTCATCCACGGCATCGGTCACAGCCTTGGCCTGGCCGCTCATGATGGAAGCGGGCTTTCTCCAGCTCTTGACCTCACTCTCGAAAAGAACATGGTCTTCACCGTTGAACCTGGCGTGTACATCCCGGGATACGGCGGCGTCAGGATTGAGGACGACGTTGTTGTGAAAAAAGGCGGATATGAGATGCTGACTTCCGCGAGAAGAGACCTCGTGGAGATCTAGTCCTCAGTCATATTCGTCCAGGATTTCGGGTGGGAATCCCCCATCACTGACCATCTTCAGGAGCCTGGCCAAGACATCTTGCGCCTTCTCACTCAATTCGCTGCTTATCAAGCCTGTCTCGACTGCCTCGAGGAGCTCATCTTCGTCTAGAATGTGGTGCTTCAGATCCGGATACACCCACAGGTCCAGGAACAGGTCCGTGACCTCGTAACCGCCGTTGAACCTCACCGGGGGTGCGTTGATGTTGCAGTAATATCCCACCAAATCCCCATCGTGGTCCCAGATCTTAATAATCTCATACCATTCATCGACGAACTCGAAGAGGATCCCCCTGTAGCCGTTCTCTGTCACGATTCTGCCTTCCAGCACAGAGGGTTCTGGCAATCCGGAGAATGTGAATTCCGAGATTATCAATTCAGGCGTATCCAGAAGCAGTTCGTGCTCCCATTCCTCCACATCATCCGGCAAACGTTTGACCCTGACCGTGATCTTGGACACAGACCAGGAATCCAAAAGCACGCTAAATCCCTTTCGATTCCTTACCGTGAAGCTCGTTGAACTCCCTGTCCAGTATGGACATTGCGAACAGATTGTGGAACTTGCCGTCCTTGAACACCTGCTCCCTCATCACTCCCTCCTGCTTGAAGCCGCATCTCTTGTACGACCTAATCGCCCTATCATTGCCCTGGAAAACCCTGAGGGAGACCTTGTGAAGACCCAGCTCTCTGAAAGCGTAGCGTAGAACGGTGACCAACGCATCCGAGCCGTAGCCCTTGCCCCACCTATCCTTCTCACCTATCACTATGCCCAGCGAAGCGCTCCTGTTCTCGTTGTCTATTCTGTGGAGCCCAATGTTCCCGATGTGGCTACCACCGTCCTCTATGGCGAAGATCCTGCTCTTGCCGGACTTGAGGTAATCCTCGTACCATCTCTCCTCTTCGGCCATGGAAAGTTGGTGCCTTCTGCCCAGCAAGTTCATGATCTCTGCGTCGTTCAGCCATTTGATGGAAGTGGCCAGATCCCCGCGTTCGAGCGGACGCAATGACACCCTTTGTCCTATGATCGTCCGAACCTCCTTTCCGGAGGTTGGAAGAAGACGATTGAACGACATAAGCCTTTCGAACAGAATGGACGGACAACCATCAAAGAAAATTGGGGTGGAAACCAGTCCCAGAGGACTGGGTCCCATCTCGCTCTTACTTCCCCTCCTCCAAAAGCCCTTAACAGGCAACTCCCCCTCCCAGAGGATACAATTATATCATGAGTTTGAGGGTATAAGAAGCCTATTAGGTGGTCACCCCCTTAGTTACCAATTACCAATCTGGTGAGAATATCCCGAAAACCTTTTTATACACACGTTCTAATCGAACAGCGATGAGGCTGCTCAAGCTATACGTCGAGGGGTTCGACGAGGAGATCCTTGGCGTGCCGGAAGGCCATGTTGTTTTGATAGCGGGACCACCAGGCACCATGAAGTCCAGCATTGCTTACAACATCCTCTACAAACACGCGAAGAACGATGGAGTGCGCGGTCTATACCTTACCCTGGAGCAGGACAGGAAGAGCTTGGAGACCCAGATGACCGGACTCGGGCTCGACCCCAACCAGGTATCCGACAAGGTCAGCATACAGGACTTCTCCAGGATCAGGCGGGGGATACAGGAGCTTGAGGAGAAGGCCGATTCGCTGGAAGAGGTCCCACCCTGGATGGACGTCATCAAGAAACACCTTCTCGACCTGAAGCGGGAGATGGACTATGAAATCCTTGTGATCGACTCTTTGGCCGTCCTTGAGACCATTGCAGATATGAGGAACCGCAGGACGGACATGTTCCATTTCTTTGGCTGGCTCAAGAACTTGGGCGTCACCACGTTCATCATCTCGGAGATCTCACCGAACATGGACATCGTCCAGGACGAGGACTATCTTGCTGACGGAATCTTCTACCTGACCATGGACAGGATCGGTGACACCGATGTCTTCAGAAGGATTCGTTGCGCCAAAATGAGGGGAGTGAACCACGATACCGGCTTCTTCACTCTGGAATTCAAGAACGGTCGCTTCCAGGTGTCAAGGGTCATTTAGTCTCTTTGATGACCTTCATGTATTTTAGGAGAGCCAGTTCCTCTGGCGTATAATCCTTGGTGTCTATGAGGTCTTCAAGTCTGCCGCTCTCTATGAGCATGATGTGAAGCGGATTCCCTTCGGTGAGGCGGTAGATCTTCTCGAACTCTGAATTGTCCATCTTCTTGTCCATCAACTTCTCACAGCTCTTCTTGTTCAGACCGAGGAGGTCGATCTCCACCAGTAGCTCCCGCGCCAGGTACGACCGTCTGTTAGGAATGTCCCTCTTGTCCTGGGTGATCAACATCTTCGTGTTCTCGGCTTTTCCGACACTCTCGATGAGTGTGTTCAGGAGGCTTTCCATGCTCTTGCCCATTACGACCGCCTCATCAAGAAAGAGGACGTTATCGTCATCTCCCAGTCCTCTCTCGATCCAGCCCCCCACTTCCCACATGTCTATCTTCTTGGCGCTGTTCATGTAGTCCTTCAGCTCTGGCCTGCCCATGTCCTTAAGGAAGTTGGACAGGGCTTCCAGGAAGCTGTCTGTAGTGTCCCAATCCTGGAAGGTGAACCAGAAGGTGTTCATGCTCGATGTCCACTGCTCATACACGTTCATTGCGAGAGACGATTTCCCGATGCCCTTCGCTCCTGCCAGCGATAGAACCTTCTCCTCTCGGGAGCTCAGCCACTCTTCTAGAACGGCCATCTCGCCCTCTCTTCCGTAGAAGTTGCCAGACCTGGCCAGTCCCCTCGAAAGCGTCACGAGCTTCTTGGTCTTCCTCCTGGCCGAAATGTCGATGACACCATCCGAATCCACTTTCCTCAGTATGGCTGCGATGGGCACCCCGCCCAGGCTATCGATCACATCGTTGATCGTGAGTTCCTTGACCATCTTGTCCTTGTGCAGTTCGACGATCTTGGACGCCAGTTCTTCCCTCAGCTCCTGGGCCTTTGATGCTCCCAGATCGGTCAGCGAATACACCTTTCTCTTTCTGATCTCACCTTTCACACGCCCTGTGGATTCCTCAACATAACCGTCTTTCGACAATGTCTTCATGGCCCTGGAGACGTGGTTCACTCGTATACCCACGCTGTCAGAGATTCCGTGCTGGGTAAGGGCATATGGAGCATCCATGAGGTCCCTCAGGGGGGAACTCTCTTTCATGTGAATCAAAACCTTCTCGTTGGCCGTGAGGGTCTTGTCCGTAAGCCTTCTTCCCCGCTTCACCATGGGCGTCACGAATACATTGAGGGTGGCAAATATATACTTAACTAAGCCATTTTCTTCAAACGTATTTGGTCTGGCACTATTGTCCAGCGCTGTTCTTGTCCCGCATTACCCGGAATGAACCGCTATGAATCTCTGGATGGATCGGTCATATGTTCTTTCTACATCATCTGGAAACAAGCACGCTGGCAATTCCCTCATGTTCCAATGATATCTGAGGCACTCGCAACACTTTCCCTTTCTGCTGCACGGTTCGTACGAACAATTGCAGTTCTCCATGTTGAGCTCGATATTGCACTCCAACGTTCCACCCCGCTAACGCTAACACAATTGAGACCGATAGTAAATTCTTTTGGGTTTGTGCTAGGAGACCAGGACATCTATCGTCTGTGTCAGTTCTCCGTCGTCGTCATCAACCAGTGTCAGATGCACAGTGTAGGTTCCCAGGCCCATGTACGACGTGGTCACAACGGTTCCGGCCGTGAACGGGTACGTCCCGCCTGGGCTACTCTCGGGATCGGGTTCGGGTCCGACCCCGTTATTGTACACCCACTCGGGTCCATAGGTCGTTCCATCCCCGAAGTTCCATTCGAAGCTGATATCGTCAGAACCCTGATCAGTGGCCGACGCGATGAAGGTGACCGTGGCTATCTCCACTCCAATACCGTTGTTGATGTAATCCGCGATCTCCTCGATCCTCGCGAACTCGGCTTCATCATTGTTGAGGATCGCGTTTTCGGCCAGGTCCAGGAACTCTCCCATCGTTCCAGTGAAATTGAGCTCCGGAAGATCGACCTTCGTTCCCAGGGACAAGTTGCCGGAGGCAACGTTCAGCCAGTTTGCGATGAGCTGTTGTTTGGCCTTCTCAAGCATCAGCGAGTGCTCCACTTGTTCTAGATAGGCACAGACGTCCTCCTTGGATTGTACGTTGGAGAATACTTGGGAAGTGTCGCTTATGAACTGGACATACTCCGGTAGTATCCCAAGGTGGTCGGGGCTCGGCGGTAGCCAATCCCAGCATTCCCTTCCCCAGTACCCGATGGTGCGCGGTTGGGATGCTGAAACGACATATTCAAGTGAATTCAATGTCGGGGCCACGTTCTCGAACAGGTAGTATGCGAAGGCAACTGAATTGTCCTCTCCGTCGTTGACCTCAAGCTTGACCATTCCTGAAGCGTCATCTCCCAATGTCATGTCGACGGTCGGGTCAGAGATCCACAAGGTGTCCCAGACACCGTCCAGGTCCAGGTCCCACCTGAACTGAATCGGATCTCCCTCCGGGTCGTAACTCGCACTCGCGTCCAAGGTCAGCGTGTTCCCTTCTTGGACGTAATAGAAGCCACCTGCGCTCGCTACCGGCGGTTCGTTCACGTGGTAGACCTCCAGCAGAGGCTTGGCCGAGTGAGCGTCGTTGTTCGCATCATCGCTGGTGAACTCCAATTTCATCTCAAGGATGCCGTTGTTGTCATGGTCGACGAAGGCTCTCGGCAGGAAGTGCCTGCCCTCGTCAAGGACAGGCGTAATGATCTTGTATGTAATGATCTCGGTGTCGTAGTCCGTCGGTGGGATCCAGTCATCTGGGTCCCAGTCGACCGCAGGATCCAAGCTTACATACCATTTGATTATCGTGTTTCCAATCAGGTCCTGCTTAATGCTATCTGGCTGAAGGCTGAAACTATTGGGATCGTAAGAATACCCCGGAAGCAGGCGGTCTATGACGAGCGCGTTCGAGGCGCCAACGAAGCCAGTGTTCGTGATCGCCAGTTGGATCTCCACTTCGTTCTCTTGGTTGTCTGGGATTTCACTCCAAAGAGGCGTCTTTCCGATGACCACCGTCGGGTTGACCTGCTGATGATTCCAGATGTCGTTCTGCCTTTGGGAAACGTTATGTAGCAGTATCTCCTGCAGCGCATACGGAAGGACTTCCCCGCCTAGTGTTACCTTCACGGCAACCTGGGTCACCTGTTTGGCCTCGGTGCACCACCAGTTAGGTTCTGGTGGCGGAGGGCCACCCATGGGGTCTCCATAAGTGAAGATCTGGCTGCTCTGCGCGGGTATGGTCGTCGGCATCAGTGTACCGTCCTGAGTGGTTACTTGCGGTGAGATGTCCAGCGGGCTCGGACTCAGCATATAGACATTCTCGTCCACCTTGACGGGCACGTCCGCGGCGTTGACTATCCTGAACCTGGCTTCCGTCAATTGAGTTATCGTGACATATCCCTTCGCGTATCCCTCCCAGATGAGCATTTCATCGGGCGCTGCCTCGGGTGCATCCCCTGCTCCACCGCTCAAACCCACAATTGGCACCAATGTTGCCGTCAACATTGACCATACAAGGAGGCTAATGAGTTTCTCTTTCATACCGCTCCCCCGGTTATTACCTATCTATCGTTTTACAGCGTTTTAAATGTTTTGCAATCCCAGGAACCCCAATACGACGCCGCTCAGTTCGACAGCATCTTATCCTAACAGCCCGCCCAGAACGGTGACATCGAGAAGTTCCCTTGCGATGTAGTTGATGATGAAGATGGAGATCAGCGTGATGAGGGCGATGAGGATGGACTCGACTACCTCCTCCCCTAGACTGGCCTCCGAAACGATGACATACCTTATGATCAGGACCAACAAGAAGAAGGCTATCAACAGGCCAATGATCCCCAGGCCCAATATACTCTGCAGCATGGGTACCAGCACCACCGCCAGCAAAGCTGTCACGAAAAGCCTGAGCGCATAAGCCGCAGATACTATATCCTCCTTGCAGACGATCCTGGTTGCCACATAGAGGATTATCATCACAATGACAACTTCCAATAAAAAAACAATCCAATCAACGACCGTTGCCA
>JAZGCT010000095.1:0-5178 GCA_036477085.1 Thermoplasmata archaeon
TAAGGATCTGCTGCTTTTCGACATGGGCGAACTGATCCAGTGCCAGAGATACAATTTCACCATCAATATTACCCCCTCCCTCTGCAATACCGAGGAGTATATCACATACGGGACCCACAACTTCAACGTGAAACCCCACATGACCATGGACCTCATATTCTCCCCAGAATTCGACAAGAATGAGCTCTCCACCTTCAGGGCAGCTCTGCACCACATACAGATCGCAGTACAACTTGTGAACGACATCTACACTATCGAGAGGGAAATCAGCGACGAGGTCTCTTTTGGCAACTACGCGACCATTTACGCTCTGGAGAACGATGGCATCGGCATCAATGATGTGTACGACGGGACCGCATTCGAGGTCTTGGAGAACTTCGCCATGGACAAATTCGACAGGCTCTGGGAGTTCCACATGGGTGAGGCGAAGAGATCCCTGAGGGACGTTAGGTCCTTCGACGTCGGGAGATTCCTCACATCCGTCTTCAAGATCAAACTGATGTACGAAATGGCCTGCGGTCTGATTTAGTTGTCTTCTCATGACACAGGATTGGATAGGCCCTTATCCTTTCACTACCTTTCTGACCAATCTAGGCATCTCTTCCAGTCTCTCTCTGGCTATCGCTTCGTAGAATTGTATCATGATGCCTACGGCTAGCAGGACACCAGTTCCGCTTGCATTGCCCACGGTCCCTATCATGTCAGCTCCAGCGGCCAAACCACCGACGGCAGCTCCGCTAATCACGGTCACTGCAGGGATATACCTCTCCAGCACCCTCTTGAACGTTCTTGGCGTACGACGGAATCCCGGGATCTGCATACCGCTTGATTCTATCTGCTTCGCGACCGCCTCAGGTCCCATGTTGGTCGTTTCTATCCAAAACTTGGCGAACATGATGGATCCCAGGACCATGGCAGTCACATAAACCACCACGTGAACTAGAACCTGCCAATACACATGGCCCCGCATAAGATAGCCGTAGCTAGCAGGGTTCATTAACGGCAGGAGCCAGTCCCCCACACCCATGATTGTTGAGAGATAATATGCAATGCCGGACGTTGCTGTCGTTCGACTTATGCCCAGAGTATCTGCGACATCTTGTGTCGGGTAGCCCCCAATCATCCAGTTCTGCCCGACTATGGGCCAATCTGGGTTCTGCCAGAAGAGCAGGGAGAACATGCTGACGTTCGCAAGGACGGCCGCCATCAGGATAACAGGGATGTTGGACGCGTAGATGAGCCTGATGGGATACCTTCCTCTAGCCCCTCTGACCGTAGCGTGAGCTAACGGCAGCTCGATCCGCATGGATTCAGCATAAGCTACTATAAGGAATATCGCGATAGTTCCCACTAATGCTATCATCGGGTTCGGGTTCGCGAGAAGGATTCCCTCGTATCCGCCCTGCGCCATCTCAGAGGCGCTGTTGTGGGTGAGGTAGTAGACGGTTTTTGGAATCGTACCCGCCGGAATGGGACTCCCCGCACTGGCCGGTAGCCAGTTGAACGTACCAACGAATATCTGCTGGGCAACTCCTGCGGCTATGAAAAGGCTGATACCGCTCCCTATCCCCCATTTGGAGACCACCTCGTCCATGAGGAAGACCAGATAGCTTCCCATGATGAGCTGCGCTATTATGATGCCTCTCGCCCACTCCAGACCAACAGAGCCCATAAGAGCCTCAGAAGGCTGCAGAAAGCCGAAGACCTGAGGGACGGACTCGACGACTATCATCACTATGACCAGGAACTTCTGCGTTCCCTGATAGACCGCCTTGTCATCCTCCTTTGACAGGTCCAGCTTTATGATCTTGGACCCGACGAAGAGCTGCATGATGATGGAGCCCGTGACTATCGGCCCGATACCCAGATGCATCAAGGAACCTTGCGCCCCTGCCAGAATAACCCTCAACCTGGCGAACATGTCCACCGTTTCGGCTTGGTCCAGGCCGTACAGGAAGACGTTCGTCAAGACAAAATAGAGACAAAGGATCAGGATGACCCAACCCATCTTCTGTTTGAAATGAACCGATTTGTCTGGGCGTGTCACGGCTGGAAGCCTGTCCGTAATCGGTTTCAGCCGGTACAGGAGGCTCTGGCCTTCCTCTGCCATCTATTATTCCTCTTCTTCTTGAATTGGCTCAGGCACTTCTTCCTCTTCTACATGAAGCGTCTGAACCGCCCCGCCTGCCTCCACGATTTTGCTCTCTGCTTTGCTCGAGGCCTCTGGGACGATGATCGTCATCTTCCTGCTTACATGCCCACTCCCAAGGAGCTTATCTATGCCAATGGACGACAAGTCAAGTGTGACCATGTCCTTCTCTTCCTTGGCGATCCCCATCTCCACGAACTCCCCCAGCCTCTCTCCAATCTCCGATATGTTGATCGACCTTTTCTTGTTGGCAAGCGAGGGATGTCGTTTGAATCCGTGTCTGCCGAAGTGATCTGGCATGTATTTGATCATATGCATGATCTTGTGCTTGTGCAGCCCGGCGTTCCCTCTTCCGCCCCGAAGTCCAGCACCTCTGCCGGCCTTGTGACCTCTTCCGTGGGTCCTCTTTCCTCTGAACTTCTTGGATCTTCCCATGTCATTACCCCTCAAAGATCATCCTGTCGACCAGGTCGTTTATATCCTCTCCTCGGTATCCCAATGCTCCGCCTTCGACGAAGGTCCTTTTTATTCCCTCGTACCCTTTGATGGGTGGATGCAGGCGGATTACAGGCTTCACAGACTCTAGGTTAACGAACTTCTCCTTGCCCTCGCAAACCGCCTTTGAGAACGCAATCAGTGATTTGTATTTGGTGTTCTTTTTCACATAAGCGTCAGTTACCCCCTTTCCGCTCTCCAGACGCCCTCGCTTCAGAATGAGCTTTGCCAGTGTTTCCGGTCTGAGCTCTCCCCAGGTGATGTAGTCCTTTGCTTTCCTCAGCATGCCTTCTGTTGCTGGGTCATTGGGAAGTATCACGCAGTGGTTGACACGGTTGAGCCGCAGCATCTTGAGCGTGTCGCTAATGTCCCCGCGGATGTTGACTGTACCTCTCACCCTGACGGCCGCGTAGCTCATTCTTTCTTCACCTTCTTCTTGTTTGACTTATCATCAGTCTCTTCCTTTTCCTTGGACGGCTTTTTCTCCTTCTCGGTCGCCTTTTCCTCAGGTTCATCCTTCACTTCAGGCTTCTTCGCTTCCGCTTCCTTCTCAACCTTCTCTTCCGACTCTACTTCGACCTTTTCCTCAGGTGGAGATTCCGGCTCCTCACCAATCAATTCCTCTATGGGGCCAGAGACTATGTGCAGTTCCTCGATTTGTCTTCTTGTTATCTTCGTTCTGGCGGTCTGGATGAGCGCGTCGAAGGATGCCGACGCGTAGTTGACCGTTGTCTTTGTGTGGCCTTTAGAGAATCCCCAGACGTCATTGAGACCTGCTAGTCTCAGTACATGCTTGGGGATCTTGGCAACTGCCAGTGCTATACCTCTGGGCGCTGGTTTGAATGTGACCGAGACCGATCCAGCCTTTCCTGTGACTTGGAATGGTAGTGAATGAGCGGTACCGCAACCGCACTCCCAGGACCCGCAACCTCTCTTAATCTCGACCAACTTCAGCTTCGCTGTCTCTATGGCCTTTCTGATCGTCGGACCGACCTCTCTTCCCTTGCACAAGCCTAGTCCCACGAATCCATTTTCGTTCCCGACGACAACGGTGACCAAGAAATTGACCCTTCTCCCGGAGTCTGTCATTCTCTGAACCATGTTGACATCCAAGACCTCATCTTCCAGACCAGGGAGCAGAATGTCCACTATCTCGGTCTCCCTCAGAGGCAGTCCCGAGTTCAGGGCCTCGGTCATCGTCTTTATCTCTCCATCGAGGACCCTTCGTCCCAATCGCGTCTTCGGAATCCAGTCATAGGATCGGCTCACTCTATTCAGCCTCCATCTTCTTCAACACCTTATCGAAATCCGAACTCATCTTCTCGTCAATGTTCTTCCCTCGGATCCTGTCATCATTCGGCAATATGTCCTCACTGTGCGGGACACTAACACCCGCGTCAACTATCCCTCTGAGCGTGGCGAACACGCTGGAATCCTTGGTTGGATTGTGAAGTCCAATGTCCAGGACGGCCTTGTCGACCCCCGCCTTTGAAGCCCTCTTTCCCGCCAGATAACCTGTAAGATACGCTGCTGGCGCGTTCTTCTTGGAATGTTTCCACCCGAGCGAGTCGAGCTCTTTGGAGATCGCGGACGCGACGATCAAGTCGCCTCCCATGTCAAATGTGGCGAACTGAACGCGAACGTACATGTTTGAACGCCTGACAATGGCTCTGGGAAGTCCGGACTTCAGCAGTCTCTTCCTCTTCCTGTAATCGGTCTTGCCGACCTTCCTTCTCCGGAAGGGAACCCGATACCTGGGACCGTGTTTCATTCGCTCTCCTCCTTCAACAGTCCCTGGGCCCTGAGTTGTTGCTCCAGGTGAGCCTTGCTCCTGAACATCCCGCCTTTGGACTGGCGGTAGAAGGTTCTGTATGTCCTTCTTTGGATCTTGCCATCATCTCTCAGCTCTCTTAGTCTCTCTCTCATGGGTCTGATTGTCTTTATCCATCGTTCCTTTTTGGGATATCTGGCCTTCTTGGTACCCTTTCGGCTGCCGTGGCCTTTGCGCCTGCCCTTCCTCTTCTGGGCCTTGGCCTTTCGGACGTTGCTCTTGGAGACACCTTTCTTCTGCCTTGCCTGGATCAGACCTTGGTCTATCGCCGCCCGGATATCGCTTCTCGTGATCTTCTCCGAGACGTCCTCGATATAGTCTGGGTGTATCCAGACCCTGTTTTCTCCGCATTTGAGAATCTCTGCTGCCATCCTTCTCTGGTTCTTAAGATTCATGAAGCATGCTCCTGTTAAGGACTCTTATTCCCTTCTTATCCGCGACCTTCTCTATCTCCTCTCTCTTCTTAGACCCGACCGAATGGCCTATCCTGGCGGCCTGCTTCTTGGGGTCCACGTCTTCCAGGTCCTCTACTCTGAAGACCATCACTTCTTGGAATCCTGATGGATGAAATCCTCTCACAGCCTTGGGACCTCTGTAGCCAGTGGAGACCAGATTGGGCCTGTACTTGTATCCCCGTCTCATCTTGGAGTGAAGCCCTCTTGGCTTTCTCCAACTGTCACCCAGTCTCACATATCTGAACCAT
>JAZGCT010000096.1:0-12314 GCA_036477085.1 Thermoplasmata archaeon
TGTCGAGCAATACTCACCGCCGCCTCCGCAGGAATTCGAAGAGCAGCATTAAGATCCCAAATCCATCATTCCTTCTTTCTTTTCGGGGAGGCCAGCATTATCACCGCGATGAGGATAACCAATCCGAGCAGAACTGAAAGGCATAGGGGAGCGTTCGGTTCCGGTTCCTCTTCATGCACAACCCCATGGGGGTCGAAGACAACTATGTCATCGTAACTTTCCCCCGCATTCTTCCCTCCGAAAATGTATGCGACCGTGCCGTTCCAGACCGCCTTCATCAGTTCCCTGGGTGTTGGTAAGTGGACGTCCAGGATTCCAATATTATCGTCATGAGGATCGAACCGCAAGATCTCATTGGACCTCGAGGTCAGGTCCGCCCCTCCGAAGACGTATGCGAATTCACCATCCCACACCACCGACGTATGGTACCTTGGGTGCGGTAATTGTGAATTCATCAGCTCGAGCGTATCTGCGTCTGGGTCCAGTTCCATGATATCGGTATAGATGGTCGTCACATTCCTTCCGCCGAATATGTAGATGTGTGTCCCGTCCGATACTGCAGATGCTCCTGCACTCGGCGTCAACAATCGGGACGAGAGGTTCGTTACCGTTCTTGCCACGGGATCGTAGACTAGGACCTTGTCGGAGAACGCGCCGGAATCGTCGTGACCGCCGAAAATGTAAGCCTTGGAGCCATGCCAGACCGCAGACGTTCCGGTGAGGTTCATCGGCAGCACCTCTGGCATTTTCACAAGATTCTCAGTCGCCGGGTCAAACCTCAGAATGTCGTTCAGATTCGATCCAGAAAACGTTCCCGCGAAAATGTAAACGTATTGCCCTGTCCAGACGCATGAGATGTTTCCTCTGGGCGTGGGAAGTTTGGTAGTAAGATTCTCGGCTTCATGGGTTTGCGGGTCGAACTTGATGATGGTATCCTGCTGCTCGGCCTCAGTCTGTCCGCCTATGTACAATGCGTAATCGTCAACCCAAACAGCACAACCTCTGTAGAGCGCCGCGGGGAGATGGGTAGATTCTGTCTCAACCGTCTGGGCCAATGCACTGAACGACAACAGAATCAGAATCGAAGTGACGCTCAAAGCGGCCGCACCCTTCAACCTCTTGAGGACTGAGGACTCCATCATGTTCTCGTCCCAAAAACAGAAACGGACTATAAAACTATGTTATGCCCCCTTTGAGTACGCTGGCTCTCATCCCTTTCATATCCTTATAGTTAAATACTAGATTTCACATTGGTTGAATCTCACGGGAATCATATGGCCAGAATGCATGCACGTAAGAAGGGGAAGTCGTCCTCAACAAAGCCCTATGTGACAGAGAATCCGAAATGGGTCACCCAGAAACCGAAGGAGATCGAGAAGCTGGTCCTGGAACTGCACAACGAGGGCAACACATCGGCGATGATAGGCCTGAGGCTCAGGGACCAGTACGCAATCCCGAACGTCAAGTTGGCAACAGGCAAATCAGTCACCGCCATTCTGAAAGAGAACGACATCCAATCGAAGTTCCCAGAGGACATTACCAACCTGATGAGGAAGGCGATCGACCTGCACTCCCACCTTAAGGACAATCCAAGGGACCTGCACAACCTCAGGAGCGTGCATCTCACCGAGGCCAAGATCAGGCGGTTGGCGAAATACTACAAGAAGAACGGCGTCCTGCCGGAAGACTGGAACTACAGTCCTGCGAGCGCCGAGCTCGAGATCAAATAGGTGGTCGCCTGCCAGCGCGTCTTTCTGAATTGATTTCCAACGACCTTTTAAAGAGGCTCGAGGAAGCCGTTTCCGTTGTTGAGAAGCATTCTTGGGTCAGGGTCATCTCGCACTATGACGCGGACGGTATCTCGGCTGCCGGAATCATATGCAATGCACTGTTGAGGAAAGGCAAGAGATTCCACGCAACGCTCACTAGGAGCCTCGACCCGGAGTTCTTCGAGAAGGTGAAGGAGGAGGACGTCGAGTGCTTGATCATCTCGGACATGGGCAGCGGGCAGATCGAACTCATGGAGCAGTTGAAGGGCGATGTTATAGTGCTGGACCATCATACCATCATCAGGGAGTCCGATTCTGTCGTTCAGGTCAACCCTCATCTTTTCGGTCTTGATGGGTCCACCCAAGGAAGCGCTTCTACAGTGTCGTTTCTTTTCGCGGTCGCGTTGGACGAATCCAACTGGGACCTTTGCGGTTATGCTCTTTCAGGAGCCATCTCCGACAGGCAGCAGGTTCCAGCATTCTCCGGATTGAACGAGATCGTCTTGAACGAAGGCATCGAAAGGAAGTTCATCAAGGTGGAAAAGCAGCTGGCCCTCATCGGTGACACCCTGGAGGAAGGTCTTGAGAGAACTATATTCCCGTTCTTCAAAGGCATATCCGGAAGGAAGAGCTCGATTACCGAGTTGGTGAAGAAGCTGGGACTGGAACCATCGACCAAGCTCAAGGGTTTGGACGGCGGGGTGAAGAGGGGTCTCATATCCTATCTCACCCTTCAGCTGATGAAGCAAGGCGCCAGACCGGAGACGGTGGCCGAGCTGACTGAGGACCGGTACTTGATCGAAGCACTGGATGTCTATGCGTCTGATCTGGGCAGTCTCCTCAATGCGTGCGGAAGAACCGGTCATTTGGGCACTGGATTATCGCTTTGTATGAGGGACAAGGGGGCCTTCGAAGAGGCACAGAAGCTCAGGGAGGAGTACCTTTCCGGAATGATGGAAGGCCTGGTGAAACTCGAGAAGGAAGGCGTCTACGAGAAGGATTGGATACAGTTCTTTTACACCGAGAATGCATCTTATTCGGGTACCTGGGCAGGGGTGGGAATGCAGTACCTGTTCAATCAGGAGAAGCCCACGATAGCGCTGTCGGTCCGGGAGAAGCAGACCAGGATCTCAGGTCGCGGGACACGGTATCTTGTTAGTAAGGGACTCGATCTGGCCGAGGCGTTCAAGGTTGCCGCTGGGTCCTTGGACGGGAGCGGTGGTGGACACGCGGTGGCTTCCGGTGCAACCATACCGAAGGGGAAGGAAGACAAGTTCCTGGATAGCGTTGATTCGATCGTCGAGGGGCAGCTCGGACCTCAGGCTTGAAGCGTCATCTCATCTGACACGATCCTGTATTTTGACTCCTTTTCATAATACTCGAATGTGCCAGTGAAACGTACCAGCTGGCCCTGGTGAAAGTCGTTGCTGACGTCCGTGCCGAACAGAACGCAGTCCATGGTGTAGTTCAGGTATTTCCCGGAATAACGAAGCTGGAAGGTGGTAGCGTCCACTAGTTTGCCTTTCTCCCACATTCTCCCACTCTTTATGTCCATTATCTGTCCCGGAACGCTTACTTCTCTATCCAAGAACAACTCAGGATTCTCAGCCAGCATCTCGATGGTCAGTTTGGCGTCATCTGGAGATTCAACTATCCTTATATCGTCTGCAGAATCAACTACCAACTCCATCTCTCCCTGATACTCTTGGACCTCGCCAACGACCTCGATTTCAGCACCGGGGATAAGCTCACTTTTGTCACTAATCTCGGAGAACACTTGCTCTGGAATGTATACGGTTATGGAGGCCCCATCATCGAGATCCGCCATCTCAAGCATGACATCACCCGCGCTGGTCTGGTATACATCCATTATGTTGCCGCGTGTTTTCACAACGTTGCCAACATCTCCCACCCCAATATCTCCTATCTGAATCAGAATTGGCTGGACGGAGGATGAATAGAAATAGAGTCCCAGGACACCGACGAACGATAGAATTGTGACAATGGCAAGCATGACCCTCCTGTCCATTCAACAGGGAAACGAGGGTTGAGAGATAACGATTTGCTTTAGTACTTCTCCATCAGGTCCGCCAGTTCATCCTCCACCACGGAAGCCTTCGCTTGCTCCGACTCAACAACTTCCATCCCCTTCTCCAGAAGCGATACCTGCTTGGGCTCCATCGCCTCCGGGTTGATCGGCATGATGAAGACGGCTTCCCTCTGCATCACGAACTCGTTGATCAGCTCCAGCGTCTTGAACGCGTGTTCGAACTCGTTATGGATGGTCAGGAACTCAAAGCAGTCCAGCAGGACAAGGCATTTCTCCTTCTCTTCAATGAATTGACAAACAAGTTTCACCAGAGAGTTCAGGGCCGTGGGCTCGTAGTAGTCCTTTCCCGGCGTCTGGCTTATCCACACGAACCTGGTGTTCTTGAACCTCTCCTTGAGCCTTGAAGGGTGCTGTCGGCTGACCAGGATCCCCGGCATGGTCTTCTTGACGTTCCTCTCCAAGAGGCGGTAGCTGAACGCCGAGTCCTTCTCCTTGATCATGTAGGACATCCCGGCTTCCAACTCCAACGGTGAATCTCCTTTGGGCAATCTACTCGCTCCCTCCGATCTCCTTCTCCAGTATCTCCTCCAGCTGTCCTGCAGGTATCTCTGATAGTGATATGAGCGTCGTCTTACCGACCACACCCTCTCCCGATATCTTGGTGTCTATGAACCCCAAAGCGTCCAGGTCCTTGATGTACTTCCAGAACTGGGTGTGCCCTCTCTGCTTCTCGCCGAACTCCTCGCAGACGACCGCGTACGAACTCTCCGCGTCCCCTGTGTTGATGTAGGCGCTCTTCTTCACCTTCCTCGCTATGGCCAGCAGTGTCATCTTCTTGCTCCTGTCCAGCTCCGCCAGCTTCTCCTCGGTAATGGTCCGGAAGGTCTCGGCCTTTGCGAACCTCACGTGTTCGGGGGTCACCTCTTCCGTGCCCTGCTCATCGGTCAGCATTCCCGCGTTGGCCAGGAGCTCGATCGCAAATCTAGCATCCCCTTTCTCAGATGCAATGTCGGCTATCAGGTCGGTCGAATCCTCCTGCACGGTTCCGGGGTGAAAAGCCAGGTCCACTCTTTCCGTGATGATGTCCTTGAGCTCATCCCTGCCGTACTTGTCCAGAGTAATGACGTTCGTCCTCTTGAAGGTGGAAATGGATGCCGGATCCATCAAATGGAAGACGTCCTGCTGCGAGATCAGGATCAGCGACAGTGAAGCCTTCGTTCCGGGAGCCTCCTCATCGAACCTGGTGAAGGTGTATACAAGATCGGATCCGCTCCTCTTCAATAATACATCGGCCTCGTCCAGTATCACCAGCAAATGGCACTTGTTCTTGTTCAGATCCTTCCTCAGGATCTCTGTCTTCTCCGGGACCGAGAAACCCCGGTCGGGGAAGTGGGGTTGGAACTTGGACAGGACCTTGAGAAGGACCATGTCCTCTGAGTAATATTGCCTGCAGTTCACCAGCACGTGCTCGACATACTTTCCCTTCTCCTGCGCCAGCTTCTCGAAATTGGCCGAGAAGAGCTTCGAAAGATGGGTCTTGCCAGTTCCTACGGCGCCCTTGATCGACACGTTCTGGGAAACGTTGGAGTCCACGACTGGACGGAACAGCGTCATCAGCCGTTTCATCTGGGCCTCACGGTGCTTGAGCTCCTTGGGAACCCAATCGAAAGAGAGCTTTCTGAAATCCTTGAACACGGTGCCTCCCATGATGGGGGCGAATGCCGTTCTAGAATCTTAAGCCTTTGGAATCCCACTTGGGTGGAGAATGGGCCTCTGGCCGTGTGAGATAATGCGTCCCAGATCCAATGACCTACTTCCTCTTCACCCTTATGAAACCGGAGCAGGCTACCACTTCGACGCCTTTCTTCTCAAGCTCGTCGCTTATCTTGTTCATCCCAATCGAATCGGATGCCATGTGTCCTGCGACAACGAAGTTGATGTGGTACTTCTTCACCTCTTCCAGATGCTCCTCGGGAACGTGCATACCCACGATCGTTCCCACACCCTTCTCCGATAGTTCCTTGTACACCTCTTTTCCAGGCGAGGTCCCCCCGGTGAACTTGACGACGACCTTGCCTGCCTTGCCCTTCTTGCTGCCCGCCACGACGTTGGGGCCAGACCCGTTCTTCACCCCTTCCGCGAACTCGGGTACCTCCTTCAGGAACTTGACGACATCTCCGACCGTCTCGGGCTTCTTCCTGTCCATCAGTTTCTGCACGAACTTCCAGCCGATGTTGTCCGCGGGCGAGTGCGTGCACATGATCGGTATATCGAGTAACCTGGATGCGTCCACGACCTGCATGTGGTTGGCGGGCATCAGTCTCCTCTGCACCTCGCTTATCCTCTTGGCCATAAGCCCCTCTGCGATGTTGATGGGAACGCCGAGACCTCTGAGGGTCTCCTCCTGAAGGTGCATGACGTCGTGAAGCTCCGCCAGCGCTCTTCCCCTTGGATGATGCCCAATGATGAGATCGATCTTCTTCCCCTTCTCTCCAAGCCTGTCCGCCAGGACCACCTCACCGGTCGTCATGTCGATTCCAATGAGCGCCCTCTTCGCCTCCCTATTGTCCCCTCCGTACAGAATCCTGGTGTCCGCGTATGGATTGGTCAACCTCTCCTTGTCGAACTCCTTCTTCTCGTCCCCTTTCAGCTTCTTGTAGGCCTCATCTTCTTTCTTCAGTTCCTTCTTCACATATGCCCTTCCCCGGGGATCCGCCTCCACGCCCAACTTCAAAACCATATCGTAGATCGCTTTGAGCTTCATGCTAACTGCAAATGGCTGGTGGATATTTAGGATTTTGGAATGATAATCCTCAGTCTGCGTCCAAGATGCCTTGATTCAGTTCTTCAGTAATACCGTCAGACATTGATGGCTGATTCCCAGTTCACTCAATTTCAGTGTTAGTCTGGGTGCAAGTTCCGGTGGCAGCATGAAAACAGTCTGTCCTATCTTGAATCCACCTTCGTCCAACAGGCCCGGATATTTGTAGGTCTTTGGACTACCGTTCACCTCTCGTGTCTCACTACGCCCGTACAGAAATCTGTGAATGAGGCTTCTCTTAGCCCCCTGTCCGTAAGGAATGTCAAAGGAGACCACTGTTGCTTCCTCATAGTCTGGCGTGTCATTCGACGGCTTTTTCGAGATTGTTCTCCCTCCACCTTCATTTCATGTTCCAGTTGCGTGCAATCCATATGAAGGGGTTGACTGGGGAGGTGGGTGAATGTAATGTCTTCCATAGACGAAACCTTCTGAAATCTAAGTATCTTTGGTTATATATATAACCAAAAAAAGAAGGAGCGCATGCTGTATGACTTCAGGTTCTTTGGAAATAGACATAACCAAATGACGACATAACACAAAACTCTTTATCTCAGTTTCCAGATTGTCTCCACAATGGCAGAGGAAGGTATAGTCGGACTGGCGCTGAAGCAGACCCAGGGTTTGCTGCAGGCAGAGGACATTCTCGTTGAAGCCGTCAGGGACATGGTCAAGGACGAGATCAAGCGGTACGTCAGGGAGAAGCTCGAGGGACGGCCCGAACTCAAGGAAGAACTGAAGGCCGCCGTTGCGGAGCTGATGGAGGCCAAGATCAGGGAGGCGGCCGCAATGGTGAAGATGGCAAAGGCCGGAGCAAAACTCGGTCTGGAACTCGTTCCACCCCATTTGAGAGAGGAAGTGACCAAGGACCTCATAGGCATGTTCGAGAAGGAGATCAGCGTCCTCATGGACAAGACGATCTGACGGTCTGTGGGGGTCAATGACGAAAGATTTATTACTCCAGGTCCTAATCCGAGAGCATCTGGTTCAGGGGAGGTCAGGCTGATGGCGGAGGATGTCGAAGACGTTCTATCCAGAATGAAGATCAAGGAGCTTAGAGCCTTCGCCAAGCATCACAGGATAAGGATCAAGGGCTTGAGGACCAAGAAGGACATCATCGAGAAGCTCGCCTCCCACAAGAAGATCGAGAAGTTCCTGGAAGAGGAAAAAGCACCAGAGGAAGCTCCCGAAGAGGAACCAATTGAAGAAGAGGAACTCCCTCCGCCACCTGAGGACGAGGAGATCGAGGTCTTCGGAGGACCTTCCGAACCCCCTTTTGACGAGGATGACATCAGGGACGTCCTGTCAGCATTCAAAGTCTCCGAACTGAAGAAGATGGCCAGCAAGTACAAGATCGACATCTCCATGTGCAAGCGGAAGAGCGACTACCTGGACGTTCTTTCAAGAAAGGAGAACATAGCATTATTACTGGACGAGGTGGACGCCAAGGGGAGAGAGAAGGACCTGGACAGGATCCGCGGGGAGCTCATCGAGGTAGGCGTCGGGATCGAGGAGACGATCGAGGAAGCCGAGGCCCTGCCCTCCATGACGGATGACGCGGCCGACCAATTGCTCGTGGAAGCGAGGAACATCGATGTGGACTTCAACGACGTGGAGGACCTGCTGGACTTCGCTCGGATGAGGTTCGAGGAGGAGAACTTCGACAAGGCCGTGGAGCTTTCCGGCGAGGCCATAAGGGTCGCCAAGAGCAGGTTCCAGGATCTGCTGAGGCTCGCGCTGGCATACCAGATAATGTCCAACGAGAAGTTGATAAACCGGATGAGGAAGGGCGGAAGGGACTTCAGCGAGCCGGTGAACATACTGATACGGTCCAAGGAAGCTTACAAGAAGGGCAGGTTCGACGAGGACATAGAGCTCATGAACGATCTCACAGTGGCCATAAGGTCGCTCTATTCCAGGGAGATCAAGAAGATACGTGATTCGCTTTACACCACGGGAGAGTTCCTGGCGGAGATATCCAACCTGGGAGCGGATCTAACAGTTGCCAGGGACATTCTTCAAAGGGCAAGAGAGGCCGCTAGAAGGAACGACAACGTGGACGCTGCGAGGTTGATGGTCAGGTCCAAGGAGGTCGCTCTGGAGGCCAAAGAGAAGAGGATATACGAGATCCAGGAGATGATCCCCAGGACTCAAGGTTTCATAGAGGAAGCCAAGCACCTGGGCGCGGACGTGATCGACGCGGAGAAGATGCTCATGCAGGCCCAGATCGCGATGGACAATGACGATTACATTCTCTGTGCAGAGCTCGCGGGCAGGGCGGAGGCAAGGGCCAGCGAGGTCCAGCACCACCAGATCCAGCAGGCGATGGACATCAGGGAGAAGCAGATCAACGAAGCCAAGAATCAGATCGAGAACCTGGACAGCGTCATATCCGAGGCCGACTCCTACAGGCTTAACGTCTCCAAGGCCAGGAGACTTCTCTACATCGCACAAGAGACGATCAGGGAGCACGATTTCGTCAGGATGACCAGATACGTGGCCAGCGCCCAGGACGCCGTGGAGGACCTGTTGCCGGAGATCATGAACGAGAGGAAGAAGCGCGGGATCGAGAAACCCACGGCCGGGATATGCGGGAACTGCAAGTCGAGGGATCTGGCGTTCCATGAGGAAGGATACGGGGAATGCCTCCGGTGCGGCAAGACGTTCACATGGGTGAAGACGCCTGAGAAGAGCTCTTGGCAGAAGCTCAGGAGCTTTTTCTGGGAGTAGTTAGATAGCATCTCCACTCTCACACACTTGGACCGGAATATGATCCCTTTGTCACCAAGATTATTTAACGAGATGAACATTCAACTCGCACATGTGCCCCGATGATGACCCAGGCAGGAAGGTCAAGGACATCCATCTGGAGGATGCACAGGGTCTGGACGACCTGATGAAAGGGTTCGAAGAAGCCGGCGGTTTCACCGCCAAGAAGATCGCCGAGGGAGCCCATATCCTGGAAAGAATGGTCACTAACAAGGATTGCATCACTTTCCTCTCCTTCCCGGCATGCGTCGTTGCCACGGGGGTTCGGGGGGTGATTAAGGACCTAGTAAAGAAGAAGCTGGTGGACGTTATCGTGACCACATGCGGGACGTTGGACCACGACCTGGCCAGGTGCTGGAAGGATTATTATCACGGTTCTTTTCACATGGACGATTCCAGCCTGCGGGATAAGGGCATCAGCAGACTGGGGAACGTACTGGTGCCCGACGAGAGCTACGGGATAATCTTGGAAGAAAAGCTCCAACCCATGCTTCAGAAGCTCTGGGATGAAGGTAAGAAGAAGGTCTCCACAAAGGACCTCTCGTGGTATTTCGGCAAGGAGACCGCGAACGAGGGCAGCATCTTGTATTGGGCGGAGAAGAACCAGATACCTGTTTACGTTCCTGGCATTACCGATGGATCCGTCGGCTACCAGCTGTGGAGCTTCTGGCAGGATCACAAGGACTTCACCATCGACCTGTTCCAGGACGAGAAGGAACTGGCTGATATCGTTTTCGAAGCGGGGGAGACCGGGGCTCTGATGATAGGCGGAGGGATATCCAAGCATCACGTCATGTGGTGGAACCAGTTCAGGGACGGCCTCGACTATGTGGTCTACATCACGACCGCTCAGGAGTTCGATGGGAGCCTCTCCGGTGCTCGGATCAGAGAAGGTATTTCATGGGGCAAGGTCAAATCCAAAGCCAATAAGGTGACGATAGATGGGGACGCGACCGTCGTCCTACCGTTACTTGTAGCAACTCTTTTCGAGAGAATCCAAGACTAGGGGAGAACCCAGTTCACGCCTGTCGGAACGTATATCCAGTACGCCTCACCGGCCATCAGTGAAGTTGTCCCTGTGATCTCCATGAGATGATATGGAACGCTCAAGGGATCGCCCGTTTCCACCCTGGTCGCACCGGTCTCTGCCACCACCCTGGTCACGTCATAGTTCTCAAAGCTCGGAAACGACATCAGGTTCCATCCTGGATACAGATGAAGGACCGGGGATGCCGGCAACCTTCCAGCTATGGTCATCGGACCCGGGGAATTCACTTCCACCAAGTATCCTCTCTCAAAATCAATGAGCTCGATGTCCCGCCACGGCTTGCCTGGATCGTAGTCCTTCCATCCCCCACTGCCTGGAGTGCTGTCGTAGGTCCATATCCTGTCGTAGCTTACGGTGGCGAACACCGATGAGATGGAGTCGTCCAGTTGTTCCAGCGGAATCGAGATCAGCTTCGCCCCTTGTGAGAGGTCCCTGGTGAACTTGCCCACCTGCAGAACGCTCTGGGCGGAACCGTTGGTTCCGTTGGCCTGGACGTAATAGAAGTGGTTCTGGCTGTCCCCGTGGCCGGCAAATGTGTGAATGAAGTTGGTCGTCCCCTTTGGAAGCTCTCTGAGGAACTGGTAACCCATCCTGTCGCTCCTGTAAGTGTTGCTGTGGTAGACCGTGTAGTTGGTGATCCACCATTCCTGCTCGGAAAGGTCCCACGTGATGTTAACGCTGACCAGGCCAGGTCCTTCAAGTCTTGCATGGAGGTTCTTCAGAGGATCGGTGATCGGGGGCGGTGGGGCGTTGGCGTCCATTCTGTACACCCTTCTCCCGGCGGTGGCATAGATGAATCCGTTGTGCTCGGCGAAATACAGAGGGAGTATGGTGTCTATGGGTTCCATGTCCGACCAGGTCAGGCCGTCGTACAAGGAGATGTTGCTCCAGGTCCAGGGCTTAATCCCGTCATCGGAGTAAAAGGGAGTAGTACCGGCATACAGTGTGCCATTGTGTTCAATGGCCCTTCCAAAACCGCCGTACTGGGAGACGTTGCCACCCTGCCAGCTTAGGCCATCATAATACCAATCATTCCCATATTTCCAGGTGAGTCCGTGCAGTTTACCGCTGTAGTTTATGAGCTCGATCACGCCCGAGTTGCCTATGGCGGGTCCGTCAACTATTCCCGTCAACGAATTGTTCCACATGTTGGATGCATCATCGTACACGACCACCTTCGCAGGTTCGAAAGTGCCAACATACAGTTTTCCATAGTACTCTTCCATCGAGTAGGCCTCTATTATCGTTCCAACCCGTCTGTAGCTCATATCGGTCCAGGCCCAGCCAGTGCTCGGATCCTCGTATTTCACCCACATCTTGTTGCCGCTCTCACCGACCACACCCCAGGACAGCCCCCCCCCGACGAAGAACCTGCCGTTGTACATCTGCATCGAAAGCGGTACCGCGGGGAAGCTGGTGCTGCTGTCCCACCACGTGTCCGTATCGAACTCCCCAAAGTTCCCATTGTTCACGTAGAACAGGCTGCCTATCCCCTGGCCTATCCTCCACAATGTCCCTATGTACAGCGTATTGTTGTTGGTGTTGACCCCCATGACGAAGACCTGGTCCGAGTTGGTGTTGTACTTCTTGGTGAATGTGGTTCCGTCGGTGGACTCGTATATCCAGGCAGTGTGGTTCATGTAGTCCCTCTCTGCCAGGTACAGTTTCCCGTTGTAAGGCGTGATGTCGGTTGCCCATTGTCCGTCGACCGTGAAGACCAGTTCCCAGGGGCCTCCAGAGGAAGGTTCACCATCAGGTCCAAGCGGGGTCGTGTCCCTCACTGGTGCCGTGGAATTCGGCTGGACGAGCATGATCAGAACTAGGACCATTTTGCATCCCCCCCAAACAGGCGATACCCTT
>JAZGCT010000097.1:0-3500 GCA_036477085.1 Thermoplasmata archaeon
GGGATTGGAATCCACCATCGCGCGCATGCCGGGTGTCACATAATAGATGTCGTCAGCACCGCCAGCTCGAGCATCCGCCCAGACCGCGCCTGGGTACCATGCACCGCCCCTGTTCTGAGTCGTAAGACCTTTCTCCGGGAGAAACACAGACGGTCTGCCAGCGATGTCATCAATGGTCTCAATTGCCGTCCAGGGGTTTATGTCCAAGGCCGTCGATCTGGAGGTGTAGTTCAAGTAATTGAAACCAGTGCCGACCGTCCAGATGAGGTGATAGTTACCTCCAATTGCGTCCGACGTTGTCCCCTGCCCATCAACCGATAACTTGGGCGCATAGTCATTGGCGCCAAGACTGTCTCTGCTGCCGAAGTTCCAAACTGCCGAAGGATTGGTCGTATCTAGTTGATAGGCATAACGAATCAGATAATCCCCACCTGTGTTCACCTGCCAAGCCGTCAACACTGTGTCTCCATCCCGGGAAGCAGCTATTGTCGGATAGTACACGAGAGCCGTGTCCAAACGCACCGTGGTCCCCGACCATGTCCCCGCCCAATCTTCCGACCACATAAGACCGATATTCTGCGTGTCAACAGCGTCATTACCATAGGCGTACACCATGAACAAACGATCGATCATGTCAGGACCACGCTGATAGGCCAGGTCAGGGTCGGCGTAAACGCTGGGGTCAGGGGGACTACCGAGGTATAATCGCTCCGTGTAGGATACTCCTTGGTCGGTGCTCCGAAAAAGATGAATGTTCCGATTGTCGGGATCACCGAAGTTCTCCTCAATGGCCACATACACATTGTACGTGGCCCCCTGATTGTGTTCGACAACTATACTGGGGTTGATATACTGGGTCACACCTGGATCCATCACTACCTGTGTCCAGGTGATTCCGTCGTCAGAATAAGCAACGTGCAGGTCAACATCTGCAGCAGATACGTGGCGTTCATAGGCAACGAAAATCCTTCCATCAAAGGGAGATACCGCGATGTCCGGATTCAAGTCGTCTTCGATGCTATACCCTGCCAAACCGATAGGATTCCAAGTAATCCCACCGTCGGTCGAATTGGTGTATGCGATTTGGTACCCAGCGGCGACTGAGAAACTTTCGTAGGCGGCGTGCAACTCGCCACCAGGTCCGGTCGCTATTGCCGGGGAGCTACCATCATTGGATGACCCCTCCGCCAATTGATCACTTATCCATCCGCTTCCAGGAACTCCTGTGGGCTCCGGCCAATCATCACCCATAGCTTCCATCTCGGGAAGACCGTTGGCGGTTTCTGTTTGACCCGCAAAGGTAGCGAAGGAGCTCACAAGAACTCCCATTGCAGATGCCACAAGCACAGCAAACATGATGAGGGCAAATCCGCGGTATTTCCAAATTCTTTCAGGCTCGCTCACAGAACTCGAAGTTTTCTTCGTCATCCGATTCCTCCTACCATATGTTGTGAACCTCAAACTCAAGACACTACCCTTCTCGTACCGTTCTCGGCATACCTTTGAGCCTAAGATGACCAGCGATGATTTGCGGAGTCATACTTAAACTTAGTGTGTGCGGCTTTGTCCTATGAAGATGCTGGCTACCAGCTTTTGGAAAGGTGAAGAAGATTCCCCAGGCATAGGGCACAGAGGGCCATTGCGGAGGTAGGCGGAACCCAGCATGCCTCGTTCCCCCCATACGGACGCGACATGCGGAACTTCTTCCCCATAAGTGACGTGACATCGGGTTAGAGGGTGCTCAGCCACTCGTCGATTGCGTGATCATCTCCGTCCAGCCACTTTCTCAGTGCAAGGACGAAGTACTCCTCCTCCCTTCCTTGTCTCGTGACCCGGGTCTTTTCATACATCTCGAGCCTCTGGATAACACCTCTCAGGGACTCGAGGTTCCTGGACTCGGGTCCGAAACCGTTGGGTTCCGTCCCGCCAAACTCGCCTACTTCCTTGATTACGATTCCGGGCGAAATGGCCCTCCTCTCCTTTTTTTTGTCGCGAGCCCAAGGCATGCCTCTCAACTGCCCTGAGCTACGCGTAGCAACCCCTCTCTAAGCCGAGATACATAAGGGAATCGTAGTAGGTACTATGATTGGGGGAATCCTTAAATCCTAATCCAGACGGGTCCGAACGGGCTTGGATTGGGTCTTTGGCTCCCAAAAAGATATTTATGGCTCTCAGCATGAGGTTTGTACTGGAGGAGTGGGTTCTGAGACGCATCCTTACAACAAAGGAGAGAATACAGCTGTATCTCTTGGAGAACCGTTCCTCGGCTGACGATCACGAGGCACCTGAAGACATAACGCAGACCGGCATTTCGGAAGGTATTGGCATCCTGCCATCCCACTTCAGACAATACATGAAACCTCTGCTCGAGGAAGATCTGGTTTCAGAACGTACCTCCCGAATAAGCGGAGGCAAGAGGAAGAGGAAGGTCTACTCACTAGAAAAGGATGGCATCGAGCAAGCAACAAGACTGAAGAACAACCTCTTGGACGAGAGCGTGAGCTTTTTCGACCTAGACGGACGGATCTCAGAAGGGAAGATATCGGACATCGTTGAGTCGGCAGGGAACGTGTCCTTGGTCCAGCTGGTAGACGAGCTGGAAACGAGTGATGTACTGGATCCCAGTCTTTTGAAGAGAAGAGCCCGAAGGCCGGAATCCCGCCTTGTGGATTTCTCTAAAACAAGCCCGAGGCCAGAGAGGTTCTGTGGTCGCGATCAGGAGAAGAAGAGAATCATGGACGCCATCGAAAAGGGCAGAATAATCGTGGTCCAGGGGATCGCAGGTATTGGTAAGACCGCACTTGCCTCAAAGGTGTGCGCAGATATCAAGAAGAAGCGAAGCGTATTCTGGTTTGAGTTCCGCAAGTGGCACAGCCGTTGGGGGCTACTCAGCGACCTCTCCAGATTCCTGGAGGCCATGGGGGGAAGGAACCTCATGAAGTATCTGAGGGTGGAGAAGGTCCTGGATATGGACAAGGTCAGATCGACTCTGAAAAAGGACCTGGAGGCAGGGAGAGCGGCGCTGTTCTTTGACGATTTCCACATGGCCAACGATGAGGTCGTTGACTTCTTCTCGATTCTGGCTGGCATCTCTAGAGCCAACAAGGAACTGTCAATTGTTGTCCTGACGAGAGAGTTCAGACCGTTCTATGACAGGAAAGAAGTTGAGGTTGACCACACCGTGGAAGAGATTCAACTACTGGGCCTGGACAAGATGAGCAGCAAGGAGCTGCTGGGTGAGGAGATTGAAGAGTTCGGGATCTTCGACGAGGTCTACACCGCAACTCAAGGTCACCCTTTATTCTTGGAGCTTATCAGAACGGTCCCCACCATTGGGCCAGAGCCGAGGCTCAAGTACATCGACCGGTTCATAGAGGAAGAGATCTACCTGGAACTAGACGAAGAAGAGAAGAAGATGATGAAGGCCGCTTCGGTCTACGAGAACCCTGTCCAGACATCATTGTTGCTCTTCGAGGAGTCACTGGACCTCGAGACCTTTT
>JAZGCT010000098.1:0-4265 GCA_036477085.1 Thermoplasmata archaeon
TTAAATCTATGCAAAATGTCTTCCACGGTGACAAATAGGACGTGGTGGTATATAAAGGTGTTCACTTATAGTAGTGCACTTGTGATATGAACTGGCCTATCATAGCAGTGCACTTTCATCATCCAGCAGCATAGGACCGGCTTGTGATCCATTACCGAATCAGGCCGAAATCTATGTTACTCTGCTCCTACATTTTGTTGTCGGAATATGAATGAAAGAGTATGTTTCGACAAACGAATATAGGAAAGGTGTCGGCAAGAAGGCCATACTTGTCGCCATGAGCAGCGACATAGATATATAGACAAGAAGCCGATACGAAAAAGGGAGTAACATGAAGATCAAGGTGGTTCTGGAACCCCAGGAAGAAGGTGGGTACACAGTGTTCGTTCCTGCCCTGCCAGGCTGCATCTCCCAGGGCGAGACCCAAGAGGAGGCCCTCGTGAACATCGAGGAGGCGATAGCTCTCTACCTGGAGCCGGACGAGGACGATCTGGTCAAGTATTCTGAGAAGAAGGTCGTGGAGATAGTCGTTTGACCAAGCTTCCCTCCATATCGGGAAGGGGGGCGATCAAGGCACTCAGGAAGGCAGGCTTTGTGGTAGTCCGCCAGAAGGGCTCTCACGTTCGCTTGAAGAAGACGACAAAGGAAGGCCCCATCAAGCTGACCGTCCCCGTGCATTCGACGCTGAAGAAGGGAACGCTTTCGCGGATCATCAAGGACGCTGGTCTGACGGTCGAGGAGTTTGTTGAGCTTCTTTAGGAGGGGACCTGATCGCTATCGGTCTGGGCAAGAAGGCCATACTCGTCGCCATGAAGAAAGAGGTTTTGAGGAAAGAGAGCGGGCATTGCCAAATCGACATCTGACTTGCTGGGCTTTGCATCATTTCCAGAGTGCGAAGTATACTCAGGATATTTCCGAGACACCTTGGTCGAACCAAAGCAATGTTCATATACTTAGTAATACATATATGCTAAGCGAATTGAAATGCTAAGCGAAACGCGAGTATCAAGCAAATATCAGACAGTCGTGCCCTCTAAGGTCAGGAAGGTGCACTCCATAGAACCTGGGGACGTGCTTCAGTGGGAAGACAAGGGTAAGGCCATCCTCGTCAAGGTCCGCAAGAAGGTGGTTCTTGATGACATCAAGGGTATCATAAGCGCCGGCGGCGACGCTGTCGAATCGAAGAAACGTGCCCAGAGAGGCGGCAAATGATCTTCGCGGACTCCAGCTTCTTCATAGGGCTGGTGGACAAGAAGGACAAGTGGCATGACCAGGCTCTCGCACTCTCAGAAAGTATCAACGAGGAGATGATGGTCTCTGATCTGGTGATATCCGAGAGCGTGACGTTGGCAGGTAGCAGGTCGGGAGGAAAGACCGGACAGAAACTCTACCTGTTCTTCGTTGACAACTGTCACATCGAGTACGTTGATGAGGATATTCTGCGCGAAGGAATGGACGTGTTCCTGAGATATGACGGCAAGCTATCGATTCCAGATTCAGTATCGGTTGTGTTAATGAGAAGGATGGGGATCTCGAGGATCGCCTCTTTCGATTCGGATTTTGACCGAGTGGATGGGATAAGAAGGGTCGGCTGATCGAACGAAGGAGTCACCCAAACCGAAGATAGCCTCTGGCATATGAATGTCGAAGCTCATCACATCTCAGTAATCCTTCGAGATTCTGCTCCTCGACGTTTCATTGGTCACGCCTATCTTCAATGCGAAGGTCCTCGAACTTCTTCAGTAGCTTTTTCCTCGGTTTGATAAGTCGGATATACCCCAAACAGAAATTCGACTCTAGTTCTATTCCGAACCTGGCAATCTTGACTTCATGAGGATTCACCCCTGCCTTGAACTTGTTGAGGTGAGAGACAATGGGTTCTCGCAATCGGTATTTCTCAAGCAAAGATTCGATACGATCTCTGTAGCGGGCCATGATGACGGCCACCTTCATACCCCAATAACTCGCATCGAGACCTTGCTTTCTCCTCCACAATACAGGTTCCGCGAACTCGATCATGTAGTTTGGTTGAGCGAACTGTCCTTGAACAATCTTGGTGATTCTGGCTGGTGGAAAGGAAGGACAATCCGAAGATTCGAGAGGTTCAGCTCTAAATCGTACCAGGCGACCCACCATGTCTTTCGGTTCGAACTTGATTCTTGATTGCCCATCGACCTCTTTCAGATACGGTTCTGCCCTCTTCAGTGATGATACTACCTCCCCGGCTACGCGTCGGTCCAAAGAGACCTCCATATCCTCCCCATCTTTCTTCGGATGCCTTTTGGCAATCAGCCTCAACGACTTCTCCCGTGCCCCAACCAGGAACTCTGCACTATAGTCATCAAACGGTCCTCCGACCCAATCTGACACATCGTAATCCACCGACCCGAAATATGTCCACTCTTGGCCAGTGTCCTTAATGACCGGAAGACTCTTTGCTACGAAGTCGATCAGTTCGGTGGTCCTTCTGTGATCGAAATACAGATAGAACCAATCCCGTCTCCCTCCCACCTTTACATCAATCAGAAGTTTGCCCTTGTCTGTCACCGAGAAGAAGATTACGTCGAGACGGGAATCCTCATGCATCTGAATCTTGCTGCCGCCTCGCCATAACGACCGCCACATCGCCCCCGCAGGTGACTTCTCAGACTTCAACCCTAAGTCCCCTCCATGTCTGGGAATGAGAATGTTGTATGAGATATAAAGACTGACAGCAGTGGTGCACTAAGAGCTACCAATACTCCTCACCGTGAACTTAAGAGAGGTTTTGAGGAATGAGAGCATGTAGCTTCTACTCCCAGCCCTGTCCAAATCGTCTGAACTTCCCTCCTTTTCTCTTGAAGTCCATGGCCTTAGGACCAGCATATGAATTCCACTCCAGCCGCCGATATCTCCTCTTAATCCACCGGACAATCTTCTCATACCATTTGTCAAATGCAGGATCCTTAGGCACGTAAGCATCCTCGTCAAAGCTGTAGGCCTTGAAAACAGCATAGAGCCGGCCAGACATCAGGGCATTCCTACGTTGGATTGACCGAGAAAACTCAACTATTGGAGACTCGGACGTACTAACGGAGAAGACACCTTTCTGCTGGCTGTACAGGTAGAATAACTCTCCTGGAATCTCAGTGTTATGGAAAAACACATCGGAGTGCCCCGTGTCTTCGATCCATGGTGATAGGGTCTCCCATCTATCGTCACGCGATTCCATGTCCTCTGGTATGATTTCAATTCTTCCAGTAGACATCACGAATTCCATAAATCCCTTCTCGTCCTCCTCTGTCATGTATAGCTCGATTTGCCTGCCCATAGACCCTCAACTCTCTCAATCAACTTCGCTCTGAATGTAGCATAAGGCTCGTATTTCCAGAGCCAGACAAACAAGAATCCAAAGATAAGGCCCACCACAGCTCCTCCGACTATGTCCAAGGGATAATGCGCCCCAACATAAATCTTCGCCAATCCGATAAAGAACGCGAACACGAACAACGGCACCGTCCACTTCCTGAACCTGAATGAAAGGAACAAAGCACAGGCAAACGCCCTCGACGCATGATTGCTCGGAAAAGAATACACATCAAGCCCGAAATATCCAGGCACCGGAATGGGAACCTCCCTGAAATCTTCAGGTCGTGGAACGGCAAACAAGAACTTCAGAACAGTCGTCAGTAAAAGCACCAGCACGATCAAGAAGAACAGGTCCACCGCCTCATTCCTCTTCCCCTTCCACCACAGTGCCGGAACGAGCACCAACCAGACATAAACAGCCCCCAGAATGATCAGAATCGAAAAGAACACATCCAGACCCGGATTGGCCATATCCTGATTGATGAACCTGAACAGGTCCTCGTTCCACGACATCCGAACATCGAATCCCTCACTTCTACAAAAAGGTTAGTTGGCAAGTTTCAATAGCAGAACAACAGTTCCAGAACAGATGACGGACGTCCGGGAGATCTATTCGAGATTGTTCGATTCGTTCGGACCGCAGAACTGGTGGCCGGCCGACACACCGTTCGAGGTCATGATAGGTGCCATTCTCACCCAACAGACATCCTGGAAGAACGTGGAGATCGAAATCCAGAACCTCAAGGACAAGGACCTGCTGAACGTCGTGTCGTTAAGTGAGATCCCAAACGACGAACTGGAGCCGGAGATCCGCAAGACCGGCTTCTACAGGCAGAAATCCAAGGACGCCAAGAACTTCGTGGGCTTCCTGATGGAAGAGTATCAAGGTGAACTGGACAGACTGTTCGAAGAAGACG
>JAZGCT010000099.1:0-3444 GCA_036477085.1 Thermoplasmata archaeon
AAGAAATACTTTTATATATCCAAAGTCCCATTAAGTTGCACCCGAGACGGGATGAAAAGGATGGGATGACCATGAAGTCAATTGTAAACGAAGCTCTTGCTCGACATGAGGAAGAGAAAAAACAGCAGGAAGTTATGGAAACGCATGAAGTGCAGCCACCCTCAGAGAGTTTTGGGGACGACAAGGAACTTGAGGAAGTAGTCAAGTCATTGAACGTCAGCATCAAGATCATGGGTGCTGGTGGTGGTGGGTCAAACACCGTCAGTAGGCTGACTACGGCAGGTATAATAGGAGCTCAACTCTGTGCACTCAACACAGACGCGAAGCACTTGTTGGCCATCCACTCGCCCAAGAAAATGCTGATCGGAAAAAGGGTGACGAAAGGATTGGGTGCAGGTGCCCTACCCGAGGTTGGTGAGCAGGCAGCTCATGAGAACGAGGAAGAAATCCGCAACTTCATCAAAGGTGCGCACGTGGTCTTTGTCACCGCTGGTATGGGCGGCGGGACCGGTACTGGAGCGGCCCAATATATCTCGCGAATGGCAAAGGAAGAAGGTGCCCTCACAATGGGCATTGTCACCATGCCTTTCAAGGCAGAAGGGCGCATCAGGATGGAGAATGCAGAGGCCGGCCTCGAGAAGATGAGAAGGTTCTGCGACACAACCATCGTGATCTACAACGACAAACTGCTCGAGCTCGTGCCAAGGCTCCCCATAGACGCTGCGTTCAAGGTCGCAGACGAGGTCTTGATGCAATGCATCAAGGGGATGACGGAGATAATCACCAAGCCCGGATTGGTCAACCTGGACTACAGCGATCTCATGACCATCATGAAAGGTGGCGGGGTCGCCATGATCGGAATGGGTGAGAGCGATGAGGCGAGGGACAGAGTGGACTTCGCCCTGAACGAAGCGCTCGAATCTCCCCTGTTGGGCGAGGTGGACCTGACCCATGCAAGGGGCGCACTCGTGAGGATCGTGGGCGGTCCGGATATGACTGTGTCAGAGGCAGAGAGGGCAGCCAGTTTGGTCAGCGAGAAGGTGAATCCTTCAGCTAGGATCATCTGGGGTTGCTCGATTGACCCGGAACTCGAGAGAACAGTAAGGGTCCTGTTGGTGATTACAGGGGTCAAGGCCAAGTCCATGCTGGGGAAAGACGGCAGCGCGATCACAGCACCGACTGAGGATGTGGACGTAGTACACTAAACCCTCACAAATCTTTTTTACTTTGAGGGGCGATTAGCCTTCCGTGGTAGTGAAGGACAGAGTCGGAAGAAGTAGGTACGTCGCTTTCGAGATCACTTCTGAAGGTTCGGTGGGAACTGGAGATCTGATAGCCACCTTCAAGAAGGCTGCCTACAAGTATGGGGACGGCGAGATCATACGGCCTTGGCTGATAATGTTCGAAAAGGGCAAGGGAATCGTCAGGTGTTCCCACACTTCCAAGGATGAGTGCATCAACCTGCTTCAGGCCATCAATGGCGTTGGAGGAAAAGAGGTCAAGATAAGGACCTTGGGCACGTCAGGAACCGTTCGCGGAGCTCGAAGGAAGTATCTGGAGGGCAGGGAGTAGAACAAAGGTTTATATCAAGACCCATTATTATCTTGCAGAAGGTGAGTATTTGCAACCAGGTCAAATGGCTTATGATAGGGCAATAACGGTGTTCTCGCCCGATGGCAGACTGTTCCAGGTAGAGTACGCAAGGGTCGCTGTTACTAGAGGCACCACAACTGCTGGTATCAAGTTCGCTAACGGAATCGTTCTCATGGCCGATAAGAACATAGCGAGCAGGCTGATGGAACCCGATTCCATTGAGAAGATCTTCCAGATCGATGAGCACATCGGATGTGCCACGTCCGGGCTTGTCGCCGATGCGAGGGCGCTTGTCGACTATGCCAGGATAGCCTCTCAGATCAACAAGGTCACCTACGGCGAGAAGATTTCGGTGAACCTGCTGGTGAAGAAGATCTGTGATTTCAAGCAGAACTACACCCAGTACGGCGGCGTCAGGCCTTTCGGTACTGCCCTTCTGGTGGGTGGATGGGATGAGTCGGGTTCAAGGCTCTTCGAGACCGACCCAAGCGGTGCGTTGGTCTCCTACAAGGCCGGAAGCATCGGGGCTGGAAGGAACACTGTCCTTGAGATGTTCGAGGAACAGTACAGGGAGGACCTTACATTCGATGAAGCGGTCATGATGGGTCTATCGGGACTCCACAAGTCCAAGGAAGAGGAGCTGGACCCCGAGATGATCGAGATCGGACACGTCAAGGAGGGCGGGACATTCTCCATGATGGATAAGGACGAGATAAAGAAGTTCCTGGACAGGCTCGAGACATGATGGTTGAGATTCATGGTTAAAGAACTCAGAAAGGACCGTGGATTGGGGATTTTTGAGGGCAAGGTCATCGCAAGGTTGGAGAAGGAAGGAGAGTCTTTTGAGGTGGTCGTTGAACCAGATGTGGTCCAGGCCATAAGGGACGGAGAGGAGGCCGACCTGGAAAAAGGGATGACCATTGATACCGTATTCAGGGATGCGAAGAAGGGGACGCGATCATCCGAGGAGAAAATGGAGGCGATCTTCGGGACCACCGACCCGGTGGAAGTCGCAAGAAGGGTCATAGAAGAGGGCGAGATCCAGGTCACAACAGACCAGCGAAGGAAGATGCTGGAGGCCAAGAAGAAGGCCATTATCAGTACCATCGCAAAGAATGCCATCAACCCACAGACAAGCACACCGCACCCTCCTCAGAGGATCGAGAACGCCATGGCCGAGGCCAAGGTTCACATTGACCCCTTCAAATCCGTCGACGAGCAGATTCAGGACGTGTTATCGGCATTGCAACCCCTGCTCCCGATCAGGTTCGAGAAGGTCCGGATCGCTGTCAAGTTGTCGGCAGAGGATTCCGCCAAGTGTTATGGTGACATCAAGGCCTCGGGGAAGATCATAAGAGAGGAGTGGCAGCCCAACGGTTTCTGGATAGGGGTGGTCGAGATGCCAGCAGGCCTGCAGAACGACTTTTTCGACAAGCTGAACCAGAAGACAAAGGGCATGGTGGAAACCAAAATAGTTAAATGATAGGTCTGCTTTGTTGCGTGTTGCGCGAGAGAATTCAATGGTGGAGAAAAGTACTGGACGCGAACTTGTAGTTCCCGGTGATCTTCTTGGTACTACCGATCTGAAACCCGGAATGGGTACTTTTACCGAGGACGGTAAGATCTATGCAGCGTTGCTTGGGATAAAGAACGAGAGATCAGGCTACATCAACATTGTCCCCTTGAGCGGGAGGTACATCCCCCGGCCAGGCGACTCAGTGATAGGGATGGTGACCGATATCGGTCCGTCCCACTGGCTTCTCGAGATCAACTCGCCCTATCCGGCCCCTCTGCATGTCAACGAGGTCCCGTGGCGGGTGGATTACGGGGACACGGCCAGTTATATGGATA